>JAIRPA010000021.1 GCA_031257235.1 Burkholderiales bacterium
GCGATCAACTCACCTTGATTAAAACCTTATCGGGATCGGTGGTGGGCACCCCTGCCACTCAAACCGCAGAGGTCAACATCGGCTCGACCTTGCGTTACGGGTTTAATGTGTTGACCGACAGCCAACGCTTGTATTTAAACGTCCATTCAATCAACGATGAAGAAGAAGAGAGTGACACCGGCGACGGTGGCGACACCGGAGATAGCGGTGAGGGTGGCGACACCGGCAACGGCGGAGATACCGGCAACGGTGGTGATACCGGAAACGGTGGTGATACCGGAAACGGTGGAGACACGGGCAACGGCGGAGACACGGGCAACGGCGGAGACGAGACTTATACTCCGCCCGGGCAGAATAATCCCGTGCTTCCGCACAGTAAAGCGATTTCCGAGGGCGCGGTGGCGGGGCTTGCCTTTTTAACCTCGGCGGGCGATCTGGCGATCGACAAAGGCATGCAGTATGCGCGTCACGCGCAAACCGGCAAGTATGGTGTTGCCGCGTTTGGTGTGATTGAAGGCGGATCGTCCAAATACAAAACCGGTTCTTCGGTGAAGGTCAAAGGCGTTTCCTTATTGACGGGGGTGACTTCCAATGTGGAAGGCATTGGCTTGGGCGGCTTCTTGGAATGGGGTAACGGCAACGCCGATACCGAAAATCCTTTGAGCACCCATACGGTCAAAGGCGATGATGAACTTCATTATTACGGCTTGGGCGTGTTGATGCACTGGGATCATCCCGAAGATCATTACTATGTGAACGGGACAGTCCGATTCGGGCGTGTTGAAAACAAATTCTCGACCGACGACTTTTTGGTGGCGGGCGCGATGCAACACGCAGGGTACGAACTCAAAACTTTGTACTTCGGTTTTCAGGCGGGCGTGGGTTATCTCTGGGAGATCAACGACATCGGCAGTTTGGATGTTTACGGGCGATTCTCATGGACACGTCAAAACGGGGATTCCGTCAAACTTTCCACCGGAGAATCGTTGAAATTCTCGGCGATCAATTCGGAGAGAATCAAACTCGGCGCGCGGTACTTATGGAAAGCGGCAACCAACATCACGCCGTATGCGGGCGTGGCGTGGCAACACGATTTTGGTGGCAAGGCGGATGTGACAACCAATGGCGAGAAGATCGAAGCCGCCGCATTGAAAGGCAGCTCCGCCGTCGGTGAATTGGGTGTGACCATCAACACCAAGAGCGACGAGAACGAAACCCAACCCGGACCTTGGAAGTTTGACTTTGCGGTGACGGGTTATGCCGGCAAGCGCCAAGGGGTGGCTGGGTCGGCAAGAGTGACGTATCAGTGGTAAGAAAGAGGGCGCACCCAAAAGGTTCGGCAAAAAGTAAACCCCTACTTTTTGCCGGTAATAGTTAGCAAAAAAGGACAGGCAAAGCCTGATCCTTTTTTGCGTAGGGGCGAACCGTGTTCGCCCGAAAAGCGCAAACCCCCGACTGCTTCGCAGTCACCCCCTTTTGTAAAGGGGGCTTGGATTCTGCGACTTCGTTTGCTATGGCAGGCTTGCGCTTAAATGACGACACTCTGATTCCTGAAACCCTGAATCCCTTTTTGCCGAATAAAAAAAACGCCGGAACAAGCCGGCGTGAGAGGGATAAGCAAGAAAATGTTAGGGCGTTTTTCTTTGTAAGCGTTTTTCAGGTTTGCTTTTTAATTCGTCAAGCCCTTTTTTTGCAATCGGATTGTCGGGGTCAAGTTTGATAACTTCACTGAAATCTAAAAGTGCCAGATCAAAATCACCCTTATCAAAGTACGCCGCTCCACGCATAACAAGAGCGTCAATGGCGTCTTGACCTTTAATGCCTAATTTGATCGCCTGCGTGAAGTCGGCAATAGTCCCTTCAATATCATGAGTACAACCATTTACGAAACCACGATAAAGATAGGCGTCAGCTCGGCTTGGATCAAGTCTGATGGCTTCTGTAAACTCTATATGAGCGCTTGAATATTTTTTATCCTGGTAATACGCCATCCCAAGCAAATAATACAAACCTGCTTGTTTAGGATACAACCCAATTGCTTGGCTAAAGTCGTTTACAGCCAGATAATAATTTTGCTGTCTATAATAGACATTGCCCCTCCCGACATAGCCTTTATGACTTTTGGGGTCAAGCATAATTGCATGGTTAAAGTCAGAGAGTGCTTTATCGTAATCAAGCACATTGCGATAAGCAGTTCCTCTATCAATATACGCTTGAGCTAGTTCAGGATTTGTGTTTATCTCTTTTGTATAACACTCAATAGCTTTATTATTTTCGTTCTTGTCAACAAGCGATCGGCAGGCATCCAAAGACCCTATCGAGTCTTTGGAGGTGGCGCAAGCTGAAGCCAATAAAACCAAAAAGAAAAGAAATAGATTTTTCATCGTGTGATTACATAATTACTTCTTATCTCTTTCTTCTAATCTGGCAATGGCTTGTATTGCAAACTCATTATTAGGATCGAGCTTTAGTGCTTGGTTAAAATCATTACGAGCTTTATCAATCTCACCTTTATCAAAATAAGTTGCGCCACGAATGCCGTAAACTTCCGCGTTATTCAAGCCAAATCTAATAGATTTGCTAAAGTCTTCAATTGCGTCATCGAACTGACCCCACAATCCCCAAACAACGCCCCGCTCAAAATAGGCGTTGGCGTTGTTGGGATCGAGTTTAATTGCCTGCGTAAAATCCGAAACAGCCAGAGAGTATTTTTTATTATCAGAATACGCCATGCCTCTAACAATATATGTAGCTGCTTTATTAGGCTCAAGAGTAATTGCGTTAGTATAATCAGCAATTGCCTTTTCAAAATCACCTTTTCTGTGATAGGAGCCGCCGCGTCTCACATAGGTTCGATAATCTTTTTTGTCTTGTTCAATCAACAGAGTGAAACAATCAATAGCATTATCGTAATCACCTTTCTCATGCAACGAAACACAAGATGTATTATCTACACTTTTAGTATCAGACACAGATGTGCAGGCACCAAGCATTAACAAGGTTGAAAGAAGAATGACCTTTCTCATGGATTTTTCCTTAATTTACAGCGGAATTGATTTGTTGTTCTATTGTTTCACCGCGTCCTTTTAGTTTTCTATAGGCCTCGCAGTAGAGACCGGAACAGCCGGAGGCTAACTTATCAATTAATGCATCCACATCAACAACTATCGCTTGTTCTGCAGAAAACTTTAAAACGCCGTCTTTGCCAAACGATGCAACGCTTGTAATCCTGACGCGTCCGTTTCTTAATGGTTGGGCATAGATTCTAAGAGCCCCAAGCCCTGCATTGGCTCCGCCCAAAAGAAAGCTGGCACTTGCTTCATCTTTGTCGATCTTAAAATTGACACGCTTTCCGCCTCCACTCATTGAGGCGTGCCCCTCCCAATCTACCTCAAAACATAATTCACCGGCATTAATTGATGCTACCATTTCCTTCGTTGTAAATTTATCTTTGGAATAAGAAACTTCAAAAAGTCGGGTGAATTGCCCTTTTACTACAGGAGGGTCTAATTCAAAAATAGGATTATCAGCCATGATTTTTCTCCTTATACGCTGTAAGTTTTATCGTTTTTCGTTAAGCTCCAAGCGCCTTGCGTATTGCCCAAGACGTTGCCGCCAACCTTCTGTTTGGAATATTTCCACTGAATAGCCGCATATTTCAATTGGATTTCCTCAAACGGCAATCCGTGCTCGGAGGCGTAAGAAGCAATTTCGGAAATGATTACGTGCTTCATCTTGATCTCAAGGTATTTCACGCGGTTGCCTTCGCCGTCGGCGCGGAAAAATTCAACGGTGACTTCGTCAAACGTTGTACCACCCGATAAGTGTTGATACAAAAGCGGGCTGGATAAATCAAGCAACTTATGAAACACCATCGGCGCATGTTCGGTGCGCTCGGACGTGTGACCGCCGGCCGTGGAGGCGGTGACGGAGCGGGGTTGTTTTAAAGTGGATTCCCAAAAATCTACCTCGATCCAACCGGCGTGGTCTTTGTCCATGGACTCCGATTTTACGGTTGGATTGTCAAATTTTAAATAAATATCTTTCATTGAAATGGCTCCCAAATTTAAGTAAGTTAAAGATTTGCATCATTTCTTGAGCACTCCCATCAATTTCCTAAAAAACGTCATCGCCATGCGGCGCGGACGCGGTTAAAAAGAACGGTTTCGCTCAAAAAACAAGCGCGAGGGGAATTTTACCACAAATTGTTACCAATGATGGTGGGTTATTGTTCTTGGGTTTCAGGAATCAGGGTTTCAGGGATCAGAGGTCAGGAATCAGGGATCAGAGCGCGTCATTTAAGCGCAAGCCTGCCATGGCAGGCGAAGTCGCAGAATCCAGCCCCCTTTATAAAAGGGGGTGGCTACGAAGTAGCCGGGGGTTTGCGCTTTTCGGGCGAACACAGTTCGCCCCTACGCAAAAAAGGATCAGGCTTTGCCTGTCCTTTTTTGGCAAATTACTTCCGGCAAAAAGTAGGTTTTTACTTTTTGGCGACTCTGTACTACCGGATTGCGGGTAGGAGCCCGCAATGACGACGCGCTTTGCGCGTCCGCCGCCTAACGGCGGCGTGGATTCTGCATTTCAGGGATCAGATGTCAGAGGTCAGGGATCAGAGGTCGTCATTCTGCGCGCAGTTTGCGAAGCAAACGAAGTCGCAAAATCCAGCCCCCTTTATGAAAGGGGGTGACTGCAAAGCAGTCGGGGGTTTGCGTTTTTCGGGACGCTTGATGCCGGCGTCCCCTTGCCTGATTCCTGAAACCCTTACGCCTTTTTCTTTTTGGTTTCCTTGGCGGCGGACTCTTCAGGGTCTTTGTCGGCGGGAGAGGGCGTGTTGGCGGTGGCGTTTTTCGCCGCGTTGACCTTCGCGCGGATTTTTGCCTCCACTTCCGCGGCAACTTCGGGATGCGATTTTAAATAATCGCGCACGTTTTCTTTGCCTTGCCCGATTTTTTCGCCGTTGTAGCTAAACCACGCGCCGGACTTATTGAGGATGTCGAGATTCGCGCCGATTTCAATCAGTTCGCTTTCGTGCGAAATACCTTCGCCGTACAAAATATCAAAAAGCGCTTCGCGGAACGGCGGAGACACTTTGTTTTTCACCACTTTGACGCGCGTTTCGTTACCGATGACTTCATCGCCTTTTTTGATCGAGCCGACGCGACGAATATCCAAACGCACGCTGGCGTAAAACTTGAGCGCGTTGCCGCCGGTGGTGACTTCGGGGTTGCCATACGCGATGCCGATTTTCATCCGAATTTGGTTGATGAAAATCACCAACACGTTCGCGCGTTTGATGTTGCCGGTGAGTTTTCGTAACGCCTGACTCATCAGCCGCGCTTGAAGCCCGGGAAGCTGGTCGCCCATTTCGCCTTCGATTTCGGCGCGCGGCACCAATGCCGCCACCGAGTCGATCACAATCACGTCGATGCCGCCGGAGCGCACCAACATATCCGCGATTTCAAGGGCTTGTTCGCCGGTGTCCGGTTGCGAGATGACAAGATCGTCTACATTCACGCCGAGCTTGGTGGCGTAAGCCGGATCCAGCGCGTTTTCCGCGTCAATGTACGCCGCCGACCCGCCCATTTTTTGAGCTTCAGCCACGACCTGCAAACAAAGCGTTGTTTTGCCGGAAGATTCCGGACCGTAAATTTCGACCACCCGACCGCGCGGCAATCCGCCCACGCCTAAGGCTAAATCAAGCCCCAATGAACCTGTCGGGATCACTTGTAAATCGTGATTGATTTGGGATTCGCCCATCTTCATGATGGCGCCTTTGCCGAATTGTTTTTCGATCTGCGCGAGCGCGGCAGCCAATGCTTTGCTTTTATCGTCTGACATGTAGTAATCCTTGAGTGAAAAAGTTAAAAGGAAGGAAGGCTGATTATGGCACAAGTCGGGATATCAGGCATCAGAGGTCAGGAATCAGGGATCAGAGGTCAGGAATCAGGCATCAGAAACGCCGTCATTCTGCGACAGCAGGCTTCGCGCAGAATGACGGAGCTCTGATCCTTGATCGGACGCGCGTTGCGCTTGAGGCTGGTCATCAATGGTGATAGGATAGCCGATCACCTATTAGAGTATTGGATTATGAGCTTTTTGCCCAACAAAGTCAGTCAGTTGTCCGCCGTCGCCACGGCGGTTTTTGTCGCGCTTTTTCTTGGCGCGTGTTCGACCAACCCTGCGCCGATGGAATCGCGCCAGCCGGTGCCCAACCAAGACAAAGTCGTCATCAAAGACGGCGTCGTGGCGCGCACCCCTGCCGGCGAACCCGCCGCGCCTGAAAAAGCGACCGTGCTTTTTCACAAAGTGCGCCCCGGCGAAACGCTTTACTCCATTGCCACTTCCAACGGATTGTCTCCGCAGGAAGTTGCCGATTGGAACAATCTTGCCGATCCCACCAAAATTGCGGTGGGTCAGGTGTTGCGTTTAGCCGCGCCGGAAGACTACATGGTGGCGCAAACCACGCCTTTGCAACCGGTTGCCCCAACGGACAATCGTTCGCAGACCCCCGGCGCCGTGTCGTCTTCGCCCGTCAACGTCAGAAGCGTCATCACCGAAATTCCGGTGTCGCCCGACGCGCCCGACGCGCCGATTTCATCAACCCTGCCGGGCAAAGCCGTCAAAGAACCCTATTCCAAAGAACGCCTTGCGGCGTTGACGCCCAAGGTTGCCGTGCCCGAACCCGAAACGGCGACCGTCGCCACGCCGGACGTTGCGTCCTCGTCTTCCACGGCAACCCCTGCCGCCTCCGGCAAAATCAATTGGATTTGGCCGACGCAAGGCAAGGTGGTGACGCGGTTTTCGGAAAGCGCGAGCTTAAAAGGCATTGATATTGTCGGCGTGATCGGTCAACCGATCCTAGCCAGCGCGCCGGGGCGCGTGGTGTATGTCGGGTCGGGCTTGCGCGGGTACGGCAAACTGGTGATCGTCAAACACAACGACACGTTTTTGTCGGTGTACGCGCACAACCGCGAGCTTTATGTGAATCAGGGAGACGCGGTCAAACAAGGGCAAAAAATCGCCGAAATGGGCAATACCGATACCGACCAAGTCAAACTGCACTTTGAAGTGCGTCAAGACGGCAAGCCGGTCGATCCGCTGAAGTTTTTGCCGGCGGCGAAGTAAGGGTTCGGCAAGGAGTAAAACTATTCGCCTATGCCCAAAAGTGAACCCCTACTTTTTGCCGGTTTGAGTTTTGGGCAGTTCGGGCCGGGCGATGGAAGTTAGCAAAAAAGTATCGGCAAAGCCGGATACTTTTTTGGTGGAAAGGCAAGGGCGGGACGGACAAGTCCGTCCCCTACGGCTGTGAACCCAATCGCAACGTTCAATATCCAATATCCAATATTCAATATCCAATACCCATGAACCCGACAAAATTTCATCCCGCGACCATCGCGGTGCATGGCGGTTTGAATCAAGACGAACAATTCGGTTCCGTCGTCCCGCCGATCTATCCTTCGTCCACCTTTAACTTCCCCGAATACGGCAAGCCGCGCGCGCACGATTATTCGCGTCGCGGCAACCCCGGGCGCGACATGGCGCAAGACACCTTGGCGGCACTGGAGGGGGGCGCGGGATGCGCGTTGACTTCGTCGGGCTTGTCCGCGTTATACCTGCTCACGGTTGCGTTATTGACGCCCAATGATTTATTGGTCGCGCCGCACGATTGCTATGGCGGCAGTTATCGGATGTTCGCGCTTTTGTCGCAACAAGGATTGATCCGCGTGATGTTTGCGGATTATAACGACGAGAAATCCTTGAGTAACGCGCTGGATCGTTCGCCCAAACTCGTTTTGATCGAAACGCCCTCAAACCCTTTGATGCGCGTCACCGACATTGCCGCCGTGGCCGCGCGCGCGCATGAAAAAGGCGCGTGGGTCGCGGCAGACAATACTTTTATGACCCCGATTTGGCAGCGCCCGTTGGATTTGGGCTGTGATTTTGTCGTTCATTCGTGCACCAAGTATTTAAACGGTCACTCGGATTTAATCGCCGGATGCGTTATTTCCAAAACCGAAGAACACACCACCTTGTTGGCGCATTGGGCAAACGTCATCGGGATTCCGGCGGGTGCCTTTGACAGCTATTGGCTGATGCGCGGGTTGCGTACCTTAGCCACAAGAATGGCGCAACACGATCAAAACGCGAAAAAGATCGTCGCGTATCTTAGGCAACAAAAAAAGGTTTCCAAAATTTATCATCCGTCTGAGCCGAGTCATCCGCAACACGAGCTTGCCCGACAACAACAAAGCGCGTTTGGCGCGATGGTGAGCTTTGAATTGTCCGGTGATCCGGCGACGTTTGTGAATGCCTTGTCCCTCTTCACGCTGGCGGAGTCTTTGGGCGGCACGGAGAGCCTGATTGCGCACCCCTCCACCATGACCCACGCGGGCATGCCGCTTTTCGCGCAGAAAAAGGCGGGCATCCATCCATCGCTGTTGCGTTTGTCGGTGGGCTTGGAACACATCGACGATTTAATCGCCGATCTGGATCGCGGATTCGCGGCGATTTAAGGGGTTCGGCGTTTCAGAAATCAGGGATCAGGGATCAGGAGTTCGCCCAAAAGTGAAAACCTACTTTTGGGCGGTGAGTGTTACCCCAAAAGTACCGGCAAAGCCGGATACTTTTGGGTAGAAAATGCGGAACATACGCCGCGCCTTCGATCAGGGATCAGGGGTCAGAAACGCTGCCAAAGGCTGCGTGTGGATTCTGTAACTTCGTCGGCTACGCAAACACGACTTCGACGTGGGGATGGTGTGATGTTTGATCGGCGCCGACCACAATCTGAACATTACGACCCAGCCGAATAAGACAATCCATCATTTTTGTTTCGCTGACCCCGCGAAACTGACCGCGCAACATCTTTGAAAGTTTGGGTTGAGACATTCCCAAAACCGCCGCTGCCTGTTGCTGTGTCCATTTTCGGCTTTTGATGATTTCGTCGATCTTGGTCGCAAGTTGCGCTTTGACAAGCATCTCTTGGGCGTTAGGCATTCCTAAATCGAGATAAACATTGCCGACGCTTTCTTCTATTTCTCTCATTTTGCCTCTCCTTTGGCGTGAGTTTCGGCTATTTTGAGCCGATCTCTGATTAAATCCAAGTCCGGCTTGGGTGTGGCTATTCCGTGGGTTGATTTTTTCTGGAAGCAATGAAGAACATAGACCGCGTCTCCAAACTTAACGGTATAAACCGCACGGTACGCGCCGCCCTCGGAATATTCCACAATCTCAAGCACGCCGGCAGAGCCAAATCCTTTCAATGGCTTGGTTTCGTCGGACTTCTTCCCGATTTGCGCCAAGTGCAACGCATAACCAAACGTGTCTTGGACATCCTCCGGCATTGCCTTTAAATCCTTTTTAGATGATCCCAGCCAATACAATTTTTTCAAAACCGGTAACATGGGGAGATTATACCCATATGGGCATTGCCCACGCAAGAGCAAACGCAAACACCCCTCCGTTAGAGACCTTGGAAAGCTAACTTTTTATTTTTTAGCGCCTTCAGCCGACTTGGGTCGAAAGGCTTTGGAGATGTCGGGGTTGGTGTCCACGCGCGCCGCGCCGATTAAATCCAGACAATACGGCACTGCCGCAAACACGCCCACGTGAACGATTTGACCTTCGGCATTGCGTACACCCTCCAGCGTTTCACAAATCGCTTTGGGTTGACCGGGCAAATTTAAGATCAGCGCGTTTTTGCGGATCACCCCCGTTTGACGCGACAAAATCGCGGTGGGGACAAAATTCAACGAGACGCGCCGCATTTCTTCGCCAAACCCGGGTAAAACGCGGTCGGCCACGGCAAGGGTTGCCTCCGGCGTGACATCGCGCGGCGCAGGGCCGGTGCCTCCGGTGGTCAAGACCAGCGAACACCCTTCTTGATCGACCAATTCCGTCAAGGTTGTTTTGATGATTTCAACATCGTCGGCAATCAGACGCGATTGAATTTCAAACGGAGACACGATGGCTTTTTCGAGCCAATCCCGTAGCGCGGGAATCCCTTTGTCTTCATAAACGCCCGACGACGCGCGGTCGCTCACGGACACTAAACCGATTTTGCAAAGAGTCATGGTGTTTCCTTGTCTGTAAGATCGTCCGCCGGCAGTAAGGTCGTCAAACGCTTTTTGATGTCTTTAAAAAGCGCGCGATACGCCAATTTGCCGTCCGGCGTATCCACGCCTTTTCGGGCGCGCGCAATCAGCGTCTGCCATTGTTCAAGATCAATATCAGGCATGGCGGCGCGCCACGCCAAAAGCGCGTCAGGGTCGGTCAAAAGCCGAGACCGCCAGCTTTCAACGGCGGCAAGCTCGGTTTTTTGAGCCAAAGACCCGTTTTTTTGCGCCTCTAAAAATGCGGCAATCGGCGCAGGATCAACGTCTCGCATCAAACGTCCGATGAACTGAATTTGACGCCGCCGCGCTTCGTGTTTGGTGATGCGCTTTGCGTCACCAATCGCGTCAAAAAGGGCTTCGGGCAAGCCCAACAATCGTAATTTTTCCGACGGGATGTCGACAAGCGCTTTGCCCAACGCCTGCACTTCGTGCATCGCCTGTTTGCGTCGGGTTTTTGAAACGGGTTCGGTCATGGCACTATTGGATTTTGTCTTCCGCGCCACGGAAAAGCCGCGCGATGTTGGCGCGATGTCGCCAAATCGAAATCAGCGCGATGAGCACCAACGCGACGCCCATCGGCGTTGCACCAAACACGACACACGCGCCGACAATCAACGCCAGCGCCGCCGAAAGCGCGCCCGCGGAACTGATTTTGAGTCCCAACGCCACGATTGCCCAAACGGCAATGACCACGACGCCTAAAATCGGCGCAACGCCGATCACCACGCCGCCGGCGGTGGCGACCCCTTTCCCGCCTTTGAATCCGTGAAAGATCGGAAAGAGATGCCCTAAAAACACAGACAGCGCCATGGCGGGCAGGGTTTCTTCCCAAACCAAAGGACAATACGTCACCGCCGCCGCGCCGATCAACACCGCGACCAGTCCTTTTAAAAAATCCCCCAAAAACGTCAACGCCGCCGCTTTTTTATTGCCGGTTCTCAAAACGTTGGTCGCGCCCGGATTTCCCGAACCATACGTTTTCGGGTCAGGCAGTTTCATCGCGCGGGAAACCACCCGCGCAAACGAAACCGAACCCAAGAGGTACGCCAAAATCGTCAATACGATGCCTGCCCACATAAATCGTCGTCTCCGTTGCCACGAAACGGGGATTTTAAACGGAATCAGGGGTTCAGTAATCAGGAATCAGAGATTCGCCCAAAAGTAAAAACCTACTTTTGGGCGGTTTAAAAACCAAAAAAGGACAGGCAAAGCCTGATCCTTTTTTGCGTAGGGGCGAACTGTGTTCGCCCGAAAGGCGATAAAACCGGATTGCGGGTCAAGCCCGCAATGACGGTGTTTCTGATTCCTGATTACTGACCTCTGATTCCCGAATCACTTTTTGCCGGTTGAAGTCACATCCTCCGGCGTGTTGATGTTGTGAAAAAAAAGCTCATCATCGAACATGACGGTGACCGCCTGATGATCGCGGTAAAACTCTCCTAATCTTCGTTGGTGGTGGCGCAGGGCGAAAGCAACGTCGGGAAGGCTTGAGCGATGCACCAACGCGAAAGTGGGATGCGCGCGTGACGCCGTTTGGGCAAACGCCAACGTTGTGGCGTGATCCATGATCGCGGCGGTGAGCCGCGATGCCAAGTCAAGCGGCAAAAACGGCGCGTCGCAGGGAACGGTGATCACCCAATCGGTGCGCGCGTGGGTTAAACCCGCCAAAAGCCCGGATAAAGGCCCCGAAAAATCAGGGGTTAAATCGGGCACCACCGGGTATCCATACGCGCGGTATTCCTCCAAGTGGCGATTGGCATTGATGATGAGATGATCGGCCTGTGGGCGTATCCGTTCAATCACCTGCGCGATTAACGGACGCCCTTGAAAAAGAATAAGCCCCTTATCGCGGTTCATCATGCGTCGCCCCATGCCGCCGGCGAGAATCACGGCGGTGAGTTGATCGGGTGAGGGCGAGATCATGGTCGTGGTCGTATTCTTTGCGCTTATCCGCCGATGTACGACATTTCTATTTTTTGAGCGGGGAGGACGGCTTTTTTTTGCGCGCGCAAAACGGAATATTGATCATTGCGTTGGTGCCAAAGAGCCACCAACATCGCCTCGATTTTTTCATCATCGACCGCCGTGTCGCCACGAAGCAAAGCGCGGGCATCAAAGCCGCCGCCGGAAAAGAGGCAGGAAAACAACATGCCGTTGGTCGAAAGGCGCATTCTTGTACAGTCTTGGCAAAAGGGCGCGGTCACGGAGGCGATGATGCCGATTTCTCCGCGTCCGTCTTTAAAGCGCCAGCGGCGGGCAACCTCGCCGCGATAATCCGGCGAGACGGGTTCGATCGGATAGCGTTCGTTGATCATGCGCACGAGAGAGTCGGCGGAAACAACGTCGTCCATCCGCCAACCGTTGGTCTGCCCGACATCCATAAACTCGATGAAGCGCACGATGTGTTTTGTGCCCCTGAAATGCTCGACGATCGGCAACACGGCGTGTTCGTTCAACCCCTTTTTGACGACCGTGTTGATTTTGATCGAAGAGAACCCGGCGGCACTCGCGGCCTCAATGCCGGACAACACGGACGCCAGCGGAAAATCCACGTCGTTCATCATCCGAAACGTGGCGTCGTCCATCGCGTCCAAACTCACGGTCAAGCGGTTTAACCCGGCATCGCGCAACGCTTTGGCTTTTTTGGCAAGAATCGAGGCGTTGGTGGTCAGCGTTAAATCAATGGGGTGACGCGATAACAGCGCCACCAGATTTTCAACGTGGCGACGCAACAAAGGCTCGCCGCCGGTCAATCGGATTTTTTTGACGCCCAAACGCACGAAAATCCGCGCCAATCGGTCGATTTCTTCAAAACGCAGCAGTTCGTCGTGCGACAAAAAAGGGTGGTCTCGATCAAAGGCGTCTTTGGGCATGCAGTATCGACAGCGGAAATTGCAGCGATCCGTGACGGAAACGCGCAAATCGCGCAGGGGACGAGAAAAGGCATCCAAAAGGGGCGCGCGGTCATGGGTGATGCCGTGGTTATTCTGATTGTTGTCAGGCAGGTCGGGTTTCATGGGCAAAAGCCTCTATCCACAAAGACCTCATTATCCCAAAAAATAGGACAAATAGTAAAACCGTCTCAAAGGGCGTGTGCAAAAGAGCTCGGCGCGTGTTGCACATGTCTTGAATGTTGGGGAAAAGACGGTTTTTCCGATGACAAACAAAGCAATGCGTTAATCGTATGTAACAAACCACACTTACATCTTGATTCGGAGCGGCGTTTAGTGACATTATTGAGGTCTCCCTTATGTAAGCGACCGTAATTTTTGCGCGGTATCGCTAATGGCAACCCGTCGCAACCGCGATTATTCACAGGATGAACAATGATGAATACTGACAAAAATGCTCCAATTCCTCAAATTGTCTCCCAACAAGACGACAAAAACACGCCGAACCGTTTGTTGGCAACGCTGGAAGGTGATGCGTCGCCGGCAGAGGCTTCAAGCGAACAGGTCGCGGCAAAAAGCGCGATACCGAAAAAAAACGTGGTGATCCCGGTTCTTCTGGTCGCGGTGGTGGCACTTTTTGTCGGCTGGCTTGCCATGCCCGGAAACGGACACAAAAATTCAAACCAAGTCGACACGGTGGTGGCGTCTGCCGGGGCGCCCGCGCCGGAGACTCCGCCCGCGGTTTCCGAAACGCAAGGCAAAATCACCACTCAGGTTGAGATTGTTCACGAAGAACCCAAAGCTGCGGATGCCTCGGTGAACGTCGAAACGATCAAAGATCGACCGGTGGCGACCGTGAATCTCGATTCCCCCGCACCGACGGCACGCACGGCAAAATCGGCAGACCGCGCCGCGCCGCCCGCACTTGCATCGGCGCCTGCTCCCGCTCCTGCTCCTGCTCCGGCACCCGCCCCTGCGCCCGCGTCGGTTTCGTCTCCTGCTTCTGCTGCGCCCGCGCCTGCCGCTCCCGCGCCCGCGAAACCGACAAAGCCTTTTTTGGTGGCGTCGGCAGAACCGCTCCCGCCGTCCAAAGCCGCACCCGTCAAGCGTGAGGCAAGCCCTGCCCAAAGCGCCGGAACGTCAAGCGAGTCGGCGCGCGTCAACGGCGGGAACACTCCCGTTTCGCCCTCCCAAGATACGGATCGCGCGATGTTGGTGACGCTTTTGGATGCGATGTATCAAAACGAGCGCCAAGAACAGCTCACCCGCTGTAAGAGCCTTTCCGGCGCCAATCGCGCTGACTGCCGCAAGAAGGTCTGCGACGATCTTTGGGGCAAAGTCCCCGAATGCCCCGCCAATCGGCGGTTTAAAGAGTAAAAGGGAACGCCAAAAAGTAAAAACCATTCGCCCAAAAGTAAAAACCTACTTTTGGGCGGTGTTAATTTCCAAAAAAGTACGGGCAAAGCCCGATACTTTTTTGTGTAGGGGACGGACTTGTCCGTCCCGCTAAAGGCGCAAACCCCCGACTGCTTTGCAGTCACCCCCTTTCATAAAGGGGGCAGGATTTTGCGACTTCGTTTGCTTCGCAAACTGCGCGCAGAATGACGACCTCTGATCCCTGACCTCTGACCTCTGACCCCTGAACCCTGTTAAGATACGCAAAATTTTATGCGCCGAGTCATGTTGTTATCTCCTTTTCTATCTCGAATCCGATTCCCAAGCGGCTTGCCTTTTTCTACAAGTGAAATAAAACAATTGGGGCTCGCGCTTTTTTGTTTGGTGTGGATTGCCATCGGGTTGACCGGACACGCGCCTTGGAAAACCGACGACGCGCGCACCATCGTCACCGCCGTCGAAATGGTCGAGCGTCACGATTATCTCGTCCCGTATTTTGTCGGCACCCCGCGTTTTGATTTCGGCGTCTTGGTGCCGCAACTCTCTGCCGCGTTCATTCATCTTTTTTCAAAGACCTCGTTGGCCGCGCACGACGCTGCTCGTCTTGCCGCAGGAATTTTCCTTTTTGTCACACTGCTTTTCACGGCGCTTGCCGCGCGACAATGGGACGACGCCACGCGGGAGGGGGCGCGTCAACGGTATTGGCTTCCCATGTTTGTATTGATCGGCACCGTCGGGCTTTTTGACCGCGCGCATCAACTCTCGCCTTTAATCGGCGCGATGGCGGGCATGGCCATCGCTTTATACGGACTTGCCTTGATCCGAAAAAAACCCGGAACCGGCGGCGCGGTGTTTGCGTTTGCGGTGGTGGTCGCCACGCTTTCTTATCGTTATAGTATTTTGTGGTTGTTTTTCTGCGTCGCGCTTTTCTTGCCGATGCTTCACACGGATTGGCGAACGCGCGTGTATGCGTGGGCGATGGCGCTGGCTTTTGTATTGATTGTTTTATTGTGCGCGGCTTATCCGTTATGTATTTATTTGCGTTCGCCGGCATTGTTTTCTTTATGGGCAGAATCGCAAGCCGTTGGCTTTGACGCGTCGTCGATCGGCGCCAACACGACTTGGCTTTTGCGCAATATCTGGTGGGTGGCTTGCCCTTCGTGGATGTTGATCGGTTGGGCGTTTTGGATACGTGCGCGCGGGTTTAACGGCGGATGTCGCACGCCGTCGTTTTCGCTTTTTGCGTTGTCGAGCGCGGCCGCCCTTTTATATTTTATTGTGACGCCGGACATGCACACGATCGACGCGCTTATCTTTTTGGTGCCGTTCGCGCTTTTGGCGTCTGAGGAAATTGATTCTTTGCCGCGCGGCGGCTCGGCAGGTTTAGATTGGTTCGGTATTTTGACCTTTGGGCTTGCCGCGTGCGCATTGTGGTATTTCTGGTGGGATGCTTATATCAACGGATTGGGTTCTTACGCGGCAAAATTATTCCGTGACGCGCAAGCCGGGTATCACCCGACGTTTCGTTTACGCGCGGCTTCCGTCTCGTTGTTGTTGACGGTGTTGTGGGTGATGTTGGTGCGTCCTGCGCGGCAAAGCAGTCGTCGCGCGCTTTTGAATTGGGCGGCCGGCATGATGTTAATCAGCGGCATGGTGTCTACCATATGGATGCCGTATTTAGATTCAAGACGCAGTTACGAAGTGGTGGCCAAAGCCATCAGACCTTATACACTAAATCAATGCGTGAATACTTTAGGCATCAATGAAGCCACCCGCGCTATCTTTTATTACTATACCCGCGCAGACATTCTCCCGACCCGATTGATTGAAGATCGGATATGTTCACTCTTTTTGGCGCAGTCCAACAGCCCAACGGCCACGCCGATGAAAGGTTATACTTATCTCACCACGGCGCGCCGATACGGTGATGATGACGAATACTATGTGCTTTACCGAAAGAACGACGAATGAAATTTATTGACGAAGCCTTTATCGAGGTTCACGCCGGAGACGGCGGCAACGGCGCCGCCTCGTTTCGGCGCGAAAAGTTTATTCCCAAAGGCGGGCCTGACGGCGGAGACGGGGGGCGCGGCGGCAGTATTTATATGATTGCCGATCGCAACATCAATACATTGGTCGATTATCGCTTTTTAAAAATCTTTCGCGGCGCGCGCGGAGAAAACGGTCGCGGCGCAGATCAATACGGTCGCGGCGGGGAAGACAAAATCTTGCGCGTGCCGGTCGGTACGGTGATTTCCGACGCGGAAACGGGCGAGCACATCGCGGATTTGTCGAGCGATCAGGCGCGCGCCTGCGTGGCGCAAGGCGGTCGCGGCGGCTGGGGAAATTTGCACTATAAGTCCAGCACCAACCGCGCGCCGCGTCAATTCCAGCCCGGCGAAAAAGGCGAATCTAAAAGACTTCATTTGGAATTAAAAGTCTTGGCGGATGTCGGGCTTTTTGGCATGCCCAATGCCGGCAAGTCCACCTTGATCCGCGCCGTCTCTGCCGCACGTCCTAAAGTTGCCGACTATCCTTTTACAACATTAGCCCCCTCTTTAGGCGTGGTGCGTGTCGATATAGACCGCAGTTTTGTGATGGCCGACATTCCGGGGTTGATTGAGGGTGCGGCAGACGGTGCGGGGTTGGGGCATCAGTTTTTGCGTCACTTACAACGAACCCGTCTTTTGTTGCACGTGATTGACATTGCGCCGTTTGATCCTGAAGTCAACACGCTCAAAGAGGCGCGCGCCATCGTCAACGAATTAAAACGCTACGATGAAGCGCTTTTTGAAAAACCGCGCTTTTTGGTGTTAAACAAAATCGACCGCCTTGACCCCAAAGAACGCGAGAAGGTCGTCAAAAAAATTGTTTCGGGGCTCAAGTGGAAAGAACCTTTTTTTGCGGTCAGCGCGATTAACGCCGAGGGTTGTCGTGCCTTGGTTTTTGCCATCGATGAATGGCTGACTCAACATCCTGTCGATCTTGCGCCGGAAAAAGAGCCGGACGATCAACCGGTTGTTTTAACGCCGCGCCCCATTGACTAACCATGAGTCCGATGAATACTCCCGTAGCGTCCCTTTTTTCTGACGCCAAAAGAATCGTGATTAAGGTCGGGTCGAGCTTGGTCACCAATGACGGTAAAGGGCTTGCTTTAGACGCCATCAACCGGTGGGCAAAAGAGATTGCGCATTTGGCGTCGCTCCATAAAGAAATACTCTTGGTGTCTTCCGGCGCGATTGCGGAAGGGGTGAAGCGATTGGGCTGGGCGCAACGCCCCACCGCCATGCACGAGTTACAAGCCGCCGCCGCCGTGGGGCAGATGGGTTTGATTCACGCCTATGAAACGGCTTTTGCCCAATACGGTTTGCGCACCGCGCAAATACTATTAACTCACGAAGACTTATCCAACCGTCG
>JAIRPA010000068.1 GCA_031257235.1 Burkholderiales bacterium
TTACTTTTGGGCGAATCCTTGCCTCCCCGAAACGCCAAAAATCTGTACAATACGCGCGATGAATTTTGACCTTTCCAACATCGTTGCTCTTGCGATCCCCGCGCTTTTTGCCATTACCTTGCACGAATTCGCGCACGGCTTTGTCGCGTCTAAATTCGGCGACCAAACCGCGCGTATGCTGGGGCGATTAACCTTAAACCCAATCAAACACATCGACCCGATCGGCACCATTGCCGTGCCTTTGGGCTTGTATCTTTTGTCCGGTGGCAATTTTTTGTTCGGCTGGGCAAAGCCCGTGCCGGTGAGCGGCGCCAACCTGCGCAATCCCGCTCGCAATATGCGTTGGGTGGCCGCGGCAGGTCCCTTTGCCAACTTGCTGATGGCGTTTTTCTGGATATTTTTTGCTGTCATTTCCATCAAGCTGTCGCCCGATTTTTCCGGTTCGTTTCTGATGAAAATGGCCTCGTTTGGCGTGATTTTCAACGTCTCGTTGATGTGGTTAAACTTACTGCCGATTTTGCCGCTGGACGGCGGGCGGATCGTGCAATCCCTCCTTCCCTGGCGCTGGGCGCAACAGTACGCCGGTTTTGAGCGTTACGGGATGATGATTCTTCTGGTGTTGCTTGCCTCCGGCGGTTTGAGTTTTATTTTGACGCCCCTGATTCAGACAACCCAAAAATACTTGGGCGCCATCGGTTCCTTTTTCCTGTGACCTGCCGCGCGGATTTTTTTAATTTAGAGAGTTTCTTTCATGTTTACTGATCGTGTTTTATCGGGTATGCGTCCTACGGGACGCATGCACTTAGGGCATTATCACGGCGCGCTGAAAAACTATGTGCGTCTACAATCTTTGCACGAGTGTTTTTACTTTGCGGCGGATTGGCACGCGCTGACCACACATTACGCGACCACGGAAGGCATCGCGCAAAGCACCTTTGAAATGATTGTCGATTGGCTTGCCGCGGGCGTTGACCCTCAACAGGCCACCGTTTTTGTCCAATCACAGGTTTTGGAAACCGCGGAATTAACGCTTTTATTGGGCATGATCGTGCCTTTGGGTTGGCTTGAGCGTGTGCCGACCTACAAAGATCAACAACAAAAACTGGCGGATCGGGATTTATCCACCTTCGGCTTTTTGGGCTATCCTGTGATGATGGCTTCCGACATTTTGATTTTTCGCGCCAACATGGTGCCGGTCGGAGAGGATCAAATCTCGCACTTGGAAATCGCGCGGGAAATCGCGCGTCGCTTTAATTTTTTCTACGGGCGCGAGCCGGATTTTGAAGAAAAAGCCAAAGCCGCCATTAAAAAATTAGGCAACAAAAAAGCGCGGGAATACGAAGCCTTGCGCACGGCGTATCAAGAGCGCGGAGACACAGAAGCCTTAGAGTCGGCCAAAGCCTTGCTTGCCGCCACGCAAAATTTATCCTTAGGCGACAGCGAACGCCTGTTCGGTTATCTGGAAGGCGCGCGCCGCGTCGTTCTGGTGGAACCGCAACCGCTTTTGACCGAATCCTCAAAAGTGCCGGGGGTGGACGGACAAAAAATGTCCAAGTCTTACGGCAACGCCATCATGATGCGCGAAGACCCCGCGGATTTAACCAAAAAAATCAAAACCATGAAAACCGACCCCGCGCGACTTCGTTTGAGTGACGCGGGCAATCCCGAACGTTGCCCCGTGTGGGATTTGCACAAAATCTATTCTTCGGAAGAAACCCGAAACACCCTTCATCGCGGCTGTACCACGGCAGGCATCGGTTGTCTGGCGTGTAAACAGCCGGTGATCGACGCCATCATCGCCGAGCAGGCGATCTTTCACGAACGCGCGCAAAAGTATTTGGATAATCCTTCGTTGGTGCGCGATATTTTGGACGACGGCAACGATCGCGCCCGTCGCGCGGCGGCGGAAACCATGCGCGATGTCCGTGAAGCCATGGGACTCAAATACGACCGGAGCTTTGCGTGAGCGAAGAAAATATCATCGAGGCAACGGTCAACCGCGAGCAGAATATGCCGCCCTTGCCCAACCTTCATGTCTCCCCCCCTCCCGAAAAACCGCCTGAGGTCGTCGCGCGGGTCTATGGCGAGGCGATGACCTCCGTGCCGATGGATTTATACATTCCGCCGGAAGCTCTTCAGGTATTTCTTGAAATGTTCGAGGGACCGCTGGATTTATTGCTTTACTTAATCCGCAAACAAAACATCAATGTGTTGGATATTCCGATGGCGGATTTGACGAAGCAATATTTAGGGTATGTGGAGATGATGCGGCGGCATAATCTGGAACTCGCTGCCGAGTATTTGTTGATGGCGGCGGTGTTGCTTGAAATCAAGTCGCGGCTTTTATTGCCCAAGCCTCCCTCTGCGGCGGGAGAAAGCACGGAAGACCCGCGCGCGGAATTAGTGCGTCGTTTGCTTGAGTACGAACAAATGAAGGCGGCGGCTCAAACTTTAGATGCCCTGCCTCAGGAAGGACGCGATTACGACGTGGTTCGCGTTTGGTTTGACCGCACGGTGGCCGTGACCTTCCCCGATGTTGATCCCGAAGACCTGCGGCGCGCGTGGGCGGCGTTAATCGCGCGCGCCAAAGCCGATCAACATCACCTGATTACCCGTGAGCAATTATCGGTTCGGGAAGAAATGAGCCGGGTTCTGCGGCTTTTGGAGGAAGGGGACTTTTGGATTTTTACACGGCTTTTCAATGAAACCGCCGATCTTCCCCATTTAGTGGTAACATTCCTGGCGATTTTGGAATTAGCGCGCGAACAGATGATCGAAATCGCGCAAACCGAGCCCTCCGCGCCGATTTATGTCCGTGCCAAAAGCGAAAAACCCTTCTTGCTGGATTCCGAAGCTGAATCCCTGTTGGAATAACCGCCGGCACGATCCTAACCCTTAAGAACAAAAACGTTTGCAAAGTCAGTTTTGAAAAATTTACTTGTTTTTCAATAGACTATTAAATTTAATTAAAGTGATTTCGCGCATATTTCGCGTAGTTTTTATTGCACATAATTTATGAATGAACAGGTGATTGAGACCGTGTCGCGTGATGACGAGGCAATGAGTGAGTTGTCCTTAGAAGAAAACGCGACACTTCCTTGTGAGCCCCTTGCCGACAAGGGCGATCTTACCGCAGGCAAAGACGACACCGCGGCAACCCGTGAACCGGACAACGAACCTTTGAATGACGACGCTTGCGATCCTCCCCGCCAAGTTTCCGCCACTGCCGAAGAAATCGTGCGGTATAAAAATTTGATCGAGGGCGTTTTGATGGTTTCCGGCGAAGCGGTATTACCCTCGCAGCTGGGCAAATTATTCGATCCTCCCCTTCCGGCGAAATTCGTGACCACGCTTTTAAACGAGATGAAAGAATCTTGGCAAAATCGTGAAGTCTCGCTGGTTTCGGTGGCAAGCGGTTGGAGGTTTCAAGGATCAACGGAAGTCAAACGTTGTATGGAGCGTTTGACGGTTGAAAAACCGCCGCGTTATTCGCGCGCGGTGATGGAAACATTGGCGATCATTGCGTATCGTCAACCGGTCACACGCGGAGACGTTGAAGCCATTCGCGGTGTTGCCGTATCCACCGGCGTGATCAAAGCGCTGGAAGATCGACAATGGGTCGAAGTTGTCGGTCACAAAGAAAGTCCGGGGCGTCCTTCACTGTACGCCACGACTAAAAAATTTTTAGACGATCTTGGCATTCGGTCGCTCGCAGAGTTACCACCGCTTGCCCAGTTAGATTCATCACACCTATTGGAGATGCCAGATGCACCCACTAAGGCAGCCGAAGCGCCGCTCACCCTCGCCAGCCCGATCATCGGTCAAGAAGTCACCGATTCGGTCGAAACCGACGAACTCGTCGTCACTGATGCAACCGACGAAATCGTATCACCCGAACTTGGCGATGCAGGGATTCGCGGAATCGATCCCGACGAAAATCAAGAAGAACG
>JAIRPA010000071.1 GCA_031257235.1 Burkholderiales bacterium
ATAAAACGCGACCAACGATAAAATCAACGCGCCGGACTGCTGCGGGGTTGCGTAATCCGTCACGCGCACCGTAATGGGTTGCGCGACTTCCGTTGCCACACCGCGCATGAGTAGGCGCAACTGCCCCCACTGCCGTGAATACGCATAGATGAGGCGCTCGACTTGGGCAATGGTCACTTGCGCGCGATCGCGCGAACGATCATACAATAAGTGAACCGTTGCCGCGTCGCCTTTTTGAACTTCCTCGGGAAATTGGGGCGGCACAATCATCGCAATGGCAATATCCCCGCGTTTAATTTGATGTTCGTAATCTTGAGGAAGGGGCATGATCTGCACTTGCTGACGCTTTAAAAACGCAATCAACGCGGGCGCGTATTGTTCGCCTTGAACATGCAACACCGGCGAGACGGCACGCTCGTTTTGGGTGGAAAGCACCTGAAAGATGATCATTAAAAATAAAGGACCCGCGATCAACGCAGGCAGGATGATCATCAAGAGCGTGCGGCGATCTCGAAAAGCATCCCAACATTCTTTGACCCACACAATGCCGGCTTGGCGAAACGAAAACACACTCATGCGTTTCCTCCCATCGCGCTCATGCGCTTTTCGTCTGCCTCTAAAATGGCAAAAAAGGCTTCTTCCAATTGTTCCGCCCCCGCCCAGAGTTCATCGGTACTGCCTTGCGCAATCACGCGACCGCGATTCATCACGATAATATCGTCACACACGTTGGCGACTTCAGACATAATGTGTGAAGAAAAAATAATGGTTTTGCCTTGATCCCGCAACTCACGCAAAAATAAACGCAAACGACGCACGCTCATCACATCCAGCCCGTTGGTCGGTTCATCGAGCAATAACACTGCAGGATCGTGAATTAACGCACGCGCAATCGCCACTTTCATTTTTTCGCCTTGAGAAAATCCTTCGGTTCGCCGATTTTCTATCGAGGTTAAATTAAGCGCGTCACATAAATACGCAATGCGGTTTTTTAATACTTTATAAGAAATACCATAAAGCATTCCGTAGTAGAGTAAATTTTCCTTCGTGGTCAGACGTGAATAAAGACCACGCTGATCGGACAACACCCCGATTTGCTTGCGCACAAGCTCTTTGTTTTCTGCCACATCGACGTTCATCACGCGCGCCACTCCGCTATCCGGCGTTTGCGCCGTCGCCAAAATACTCAATATCGTGGTTTTCCCCGCCCCGTTGGGACCCAATAACCCCATGATGGTTTTTGAAGACACCGAAAACGACACCTCTCTTGCCGCGATGATCTCACCGGCGCGCGAATGAAAGCGTTTGGTTAATTTCTGCGCTTCAATCATGTTTATTCTCTTCTTGAATTGCGGTTGATGCGCCCAAGTTATTGGACCATACGTCAGGAAGACTTCCTTCTTCCAAGTGAGTCACACAAGACCCCAAAAGACGCGACAACGATCCTGAATTGACAAACGACGCAATCAGCGCCGGCGCGCACGATTGTGTCGAAACGATATGCCCTGTGCCACGCGCAACAATGATTTTCTTTTGCGTCAACGTCTTTCCGACTTCACGCGCCAAGTCGGGCGGTGTGACCGGATCAAGATCGCCGGTTAATATCAACACCGGCGTTTGCGTGTTGGTCACCGGCAACCCCCACGTTTCCGTCGCGCGCATTTTAGGCCACGACGAACACGCAAAAAAAGATTGCCGCCTCAACGCATCCGTGAATAATGTCGTGGAGGGCAAGGCGCGGGGACGAATATCTTCAGCGCACGTCACCGCATAATACAAAGCGGGATTGACATCTTTCTCCAACGATGAAGAAAAAGCATTCGCCGCCGTAATTAAGGGTGAAAAGTCATGATAATCAGCCGCGCGCGACAAAATATATGGCGTTAATGCCGCATAATCGGGAAGATACAAAAGCGGCAACACCGCCGCTAATGCGGATTCAAAATCTATAGCGATGATTTGCGGCTTGCCCGTTTTAGGATCCACCACCGTCACGGTTCGTTCACGAGGCAATCGCTTCAAAAGGCGCGACAACACCCGCGACGGATCATCAATGGCTTTGTTGCACGTCGGGTCTGCCTCGCAGGCTTCCAGCCAAAAGCGCAGTTGTGTGGCTCGGCTTTGCCAGCCGTCTAAAAGGATGGTTGAAGAAGGCGACACCACACTATCCAGCGTCAACGTGCGTGTGTTTTGAGCGTAGCGTCGCAAGTATTCAAGCGCCACCCGTGTGCCGTAGCTCCCTGCCCATATATTGATTTTTTCCACATTCAACGCGCGGCGCGTGTCTTCAATGTCTTCGACGCTCGACAAGGTGCCGTAATCTAAAGGGTCGATGTGATCGGCGCGTAATTCCTCAAGGCAATGCGTCACGCGCGCCGCCGTTTCCAAGATATTCAACGAGCGGTTGCTCGCGTGATCGTTGGCCAACGAAGGACATGAGATCGGCGCGGAGGCACCCGTACCGCGCGGATCAATCATGATGATGTCGCGCTTTTTGCGGATTTCGGTCATCGCCACCATGAGCGGCGCAATCGCTTCAGCGGATTGACCGGGACCGCCCGGAATCACAAAAAAAGGATCGGGTTCGGCAACGGGCGCATTGGCCGGCAAACGAATCACGCGCAGCGAGATCGTGTTGTTTTTAAGCGTATCGGGCGTGCTTTCCGCCCCGCGTTTTTTGGGGACATTAAGCGTTGCGCAAGAAACCTCAGTGGCCAACGTCGTCATGCGGCACGGCGTGAATTGAAGTGAGCCGGCACGATCACGGTCGGCGCATCCTGCCAGCGAAATGACACACAAAACCACACCGAACAAGCGTGTGACGTTCGCACCGCGCTTACAGGTCTTGATGATTCCGCCTGTCTTTTGCCGACTTTTCATGGTTGATTGGGAGGATTGTCTATAAAAGGTGAATTAGGATTATACCAAAGACCTCTTTAATGATTCTTCTTACCCCGCCGAAGCGGTTGGGATCACACCCCTGACATGAGAGATCGTTTTTGGTGAACGCCTTCGTCGCTCTAATATGCTATCCTTGACGCCCGACACCGGCTGTCGGATTTTTATTTCGGAGCAGTATGAATGTCAGCATCAACCATCCACCCCACACCTTCCGTTGGCGCGGTTGTCCCGCAACGCGTCACGTTGACACGCCCGTTAGCTCTGGCGTGCGGCGTTTCCTTAGAAAGTCTTGATCTTGCCTTTGAGACCTACGGAACCTTGAATGCCGCGCGATCCAATGCGGTGTTAATTTGCCACGCGCTTAATGCTTCGCATCATGTGGCGGGTTTTTATGCGGATGATCCAAAGTCGGTGGGTTGGTGGGACAACATGGTCGGACCCGGCAAGCCCCTTGATACGCGCCGGTTTTTTGTGGTCTCCGTCAACAACATCGGGAGCTGCTTTGGCTCAAGCGGGCCGGTTTCGATCAATCCTAAGACCGGACAAAAATGGGGCGCGGATTTTCCCTTGGTGACGGTTGAAGATTGGGTGGACGCGCAACACCGATTAGCCGAACATCTGGGGATCCAACAATGGGCGGCGGTGATGGGTGGCTCTTTGGGGGGCATGCAGGCGCTTTGCTGGGCGATTCGTTATCCCGATTTTCTGCGTCACGCGGTGGTCATTGCCTCTGCCGCCAAACTCTCCGCCGAAAACATTGCGTTTAACGAAGTCGCGCGACAAGCCATTCTGACCGACCCTGAATTTCACGACGGCTTTTACGACCGACACAACACTCGTCCCAAAAGCGGATTGCGCGTCGCGCGGATGTTGGGTCACATCACCTATTTATCCGGCGAACAAATGGAAGAAAAATTCGGACGGCAACTGCGCGAAGGCTTAAAGTTTTCGTTCGCGCCGGAGTTTCAGGTGGAGTCTTACCTGCGTTATCAGGGCGATAAATTCGCGGGATATTTCGACGCCAACACCTATCTGCGCATCACCAAAGCCTTGGATTATTTTGATCCCGCGTTAGCGCATGACGGCAATTTGGCGCGCGCACTGACCCCGGCACAATGCCGCTTTTTATTGGTCTCGTTCACCACCGATTGGCGCTTCCCGCCCGAACGCTCGCGCGAAATTGTCCGCGCCTTGATTGAAAATAAAAGTGAGGTTTCTTACGCGGAGATTGACGCGCCGAACGGACACGACGCTTTTTTGATGGAAGACCCTGAATACCACGCCGTGGCGCGCGCGTATTTTAATCGCATCGCCGACAATGAATTATCCGACGCCGCATTGGAGACAGCATGATGACCGCAACGGAACCGTTCACCTCTTCATCTTTTCCCGTCAACCCCCGCAAAGATTTTGAAGTCATTGCCGGCTGGGTGAGCGACAACGCCCGCATATTAGACTTAGGTTGCGGCGACGGCAGTTTATTTTCTTACTTAAAAGAAAAGCGCCGCGTGACCGGTTACGGCGTTGAAATTTCGATTGCCGGCGTCAAAGCGTGCATTGAGCGCGGCGTGACGGTATTGCAACGCGACTTAGAAGGCGGGCTTTCCGATTTTACCGACGCAAGTTTTGACTGCGTGATTTTGTCTCAAACCTTGCAATCCATGCACCGGCTCGAAGCGTTGGTGGAGAGTATGTTGCGCGTCGGACGCGAAGCCATCGTCACCTTTCCAAACTTCGGCTACTTCCCGCATCGTTTGCAAATCGCAAAAGGCAGAATGCCGGTCTCGAAGTCTTTACCGTATGAATGGTTCAACACCCCCAATATTCACTTATGTACCGTCGCCGACTTTGATGTGTTTTTGCGCGAACGCCACTATGCGGTGTTAGACCGACTGGTGGTCGCACGCGGCAAGCCCGTTCGCTTTCTGCCTAATGTGTTTGGTCAGTTGGCGTTGTATCGGATCAAACGAAATTAGGGGAGGACGGTTCGGCAAAAAGTAAACCCCTACACTCGACG
>JAIRPA010000145.1 GCA_031257235.1 Burkholderiales bacterium
ATATCGTGATTGTGTACAGTATTGTCCACGATTACGGGATTGCCAACTTAATTGTCTGCACCATCGCGTCGGGGTTTTTGTTGTTATTGATGGGCGTGATGCGCATCGGCGCGTTGATTCGATTCATTCCCGTGGCTATTGTGATCGGTTTTACAAACGGCATTGCGGTGTTGATCTTACTTTCTCAAGTCAAAGATTTTCTGGGGCTTTCTGTGGCCATGCCTGAAGATTTCTTTGAAAAAATTATCGTTTTTGCCACCAACATCACCGACATCAACATCTACGCCGTCGTGCTTTCCGTCTTTTCCGTTTTATTGATTCGCTTCTGGCCAACCGCCAATCTCGTCACCTCCGGTCACGCGCTGGCGGCACAGCAGGAAAACGAACCTTTAAACATCAAGCACAATGAAAACGCGATTGATTGGACACTTCACTTAACCAAATCCCTATTCGACAAAACATGGAAGCAGGCCACCGTGTTGGGCAAACTGATGCTCCGCATTCCCGCGCCGCTTGCCGTCTTGGTCTTGACCTCCGTCATCGTGATTTTGTTAAAACCGTTTGGCGTGTCGGTGGAAACCATCGGCTCACGGTTTGGCGAGATTCCTCAAGGTTTACCTTCTTTTGAATTGCCGGCGTTTTCGTGGGGAGACTTACGCAAACTTGCCTCGCCCACCATCACCATTGCCTTATTGGGCGCGATTGAATCCTTATTGTCCGCGCGTGTTGCCGACGCCCAAACCGATGATCGTCACGACCCCAACCAAGAACTGATCGCGCAAGGGATTGCCAATATTGTCACGCCGTTTTTCGGCGGCATCCCCTCCACCGGCGCCATTGCCCGCACGGCAACCAACATTCGCGCCGGCGCGTTCTCGCCGATTTCGGGCATCATCCATTCGGTCGCGTTATTGTTGGTGGTGTTGATTGCCGCGCCTTTGGCGAGTTATATTCCGCTGTCTGCCCTGTGTGCCATTTTGGTGATTGTTTCATTCAACATGGGCGATTGGCGCGCCTTTGTACGGATGCAACGCTTTCCGCTGAACTATAGAATTATTTTAGTCACCACGTTTATATTGACCGTTGTCTTCGGTTTAACGCTTGCCGTTGAAGTCGGCTTGATTTTATCCAGCTTGTTTTTTATCTTCCGCGTGTCGCGTTTGACCAAACTCGAAAGAATCTCGGCAGATCGACTGCCGCCCAACATCACCGCGTTTAAACTTTCAGGGTCGCTTTTTTTCGGCGCCGTCGGCAAAATAGAATTTTTGATGTCGCCGCTTTTTGTGCGATCCGACACCATGATATTAGACATGCGTCACACCTTGGATATTGACGATACCGGCTTGGATGCTTTAACCACGCTTCAAAAAACCCTCAAAAAACGCGGCGGCAATTTGATTTTGTGCGATTTAACCGCCGCCGTGAAAGACAACATGTCGCAAACCGGTTTTTTGCAAGATGTCATCGGTGACACCCATGTATTAAAAGACTTTGACGAAGCCTTATTAAGATATGGGCACCCTCCTGCCGATTTAACAAGCCCTACGCCTTCTTAACCCCCTCCCTTTTTTAAGGACAATCATGCAAAGCACTTTAATGAAACGGCTCAACGAGCGTTACGCGCACCACGCCCCCGCGTTGCCCCAAAACGATTCTTTCATGAATCCGGTGGTGGAGACCTTGCTCTCCCACCGCTCCATTCGCGCGTTCACCGATCAGGCGTTGCCCCCCGGCACCGTAGAACTTCTAACCGCCGCCGCGCAGTCTGCGCCTTCTTCGTGCAACCTGCAGATGTGGAGTGTGGTCGCCGTCACTGACGCGCAAAAAAAAGCCTTCATCAATCAAAACGTTTTAAAGCAACCGCACGTTGAAAAAGCACCGTTGATGTTGGTTTTTTTGGCGGACATGGCGATGTTAAAACGCATTGCCGCCGACAAAAACGCGCCGATTGAAGGCTTGGATTATCTCGATATATTTCTCATGGCGGCCATCGACGCCTGCCTTGCCACGCAAAATGCCGCCATTGCGGCGGAATCCATGGGGTTAGGCACGGTTTATGGCGGCTCGATCCGAAATCATCCTGAAACCGTGATTGACGCTTTGCGGCTTCCTGCCTATGTTTTCCCGATCGTGAGTCTTTCGGTGGGCTATCCCGATCAAGACCGGTTACCGCAAATCAAACCGCGTTTGGCGCAAAACGCGGTCTTGCATCGTGAAACCTACTCGCACGAGCATTTACCTCAAGCCGCGGAAGATTACGATGCCGCGATGCGCGAATTTTATACCGGGTACCGCACCGAAGATCAAACATGGACACGATTATCTTTAGCGCGCGTTCGATCGCCGGAGAGTTTGTCCGGCCGTGATCGTTTGCGCGAAGCTCTTTTAAAACAACATATTTTATTAAAATAAACTTGAATACTTATCATGAACACACCGACCACCCGAACCGTCTTTTTTGTCTCTGACCGAACCGGCATCACTGCCGAAATATTGGGCAATAGTCTTTTATCGCAATTTGAAGAAATTGTGTTTGAACGGATTGTGATTCCTTTCATCAAGAATCACGACGATCTTGAAGCGGCGATCAAACAAATCAACAAAAGCGCGGAAGAACGAAACCAACGTCCGTTGGTGATTTTATCGATGGTCGATGAAGCCATGAATAAAGAACTGCGCACGCGCGTCAACGCGTTGACCCTCGATTTCTTCTATACCTTTATTTCTCCGCTTGAAAAAGAATTTAAGATGCACAGCGCGCACGCGGCGGGGCGTTCGCACGGGGTGAGGAACTCTGAAGATTATTTTCGTCGGATGGAGGCGATTAACTTTTCTCAAATGCACGATGACGGCGCCACCACTCGTGACCTCACCAAAGCGGAAATTATTTTGGTGGGGGTGTCTCGTTGCGGCAAAACACCGACCTCTCTTTTCATGGCGATGCAGTTTGGGATATGCGCGGCAAACTATCCTTTAACGCCCGACGATTTTAACGATCACCGATTGCCCGATACGATTTTGCCCTTGCGCAAAAAACTGTTTGGCTTAACGATCGACCCTTTTAGACTTGCGCAGATTCGTGA
>JAIRPA010000087.1 GCA_031257235.1 Burkholderiales bacterium
TGGTCATCAACGATGCGCACCGCGCAACCACCGAGAAACTCTGGAAGTTGCCCGCCAAAACATTGAACCCGAAAGTCGGCACCGCATTGATGGTGGCGTTGCGTGGGTTGGAAGACGGCTCCGTTAATTTTGTTTGGACGCAAACCGTCAACCTGTTCCAATCCGCGCCGAACTCCAACCACTGGTTAAAAGCCGCGCGCAATCCCGAAAACTTTATTGTGGTTTCGGATTCGTATCCCACCTTGTCCGGCAAAGTGGCAGACGTTATTCTGCCTGCCGCGATGATTCTGGAAAAATGGGGCGCTTACGGCAACGCGGAACGTCGCACGCAGGTTTGGCGTCAGCAGGTCATGGCACCGGGGCAGGCGCGTTCGGACTTGTGGATCATGCTGGAATTCTCCAAACGCTTCCAATTAAAAGAAGTGTGGAAAGAATTGCCGTTGCCCGGGTTGAAATTCAACGGCTTTACGGACAATGTATTGCCCAGCGTGTTGGAAGAAGCCAAAGCAATGGGTTACAGAGAAACCGATACGCTGTACGACGTATTGTTTGCGCACAAAGCCAACAAAGCCTATGCGTGGCCTGATCCTATCGCCAAAGGCGCGCCGAACTCAACCGTTGAAATTTTGGGTGACGGTTGGTTTGCCGAAAAAGCGCTTTTTGAAGAGTATCGTCAGTTTACGGTCGGCAAGCAGCATGATCTGGCTTCTTTCGATACGTACTACGGAGACAAAGTGCGCGGTTTGCGTTGGCCTGTGGTCAATGGTCAAGAAACAAGATGGCGTTTCTCGGAAGGGTATGATCCTTACGTGAAAGCGGGCGAAGGCTTTAACTTTTATGGTCCGTTGCAAAAAGCCATTCCCGTGGGCAATCTTGACGGTATCACCGACAAAGAGGCAAAACCCAATCCGGGCAGAGCGAAGATATTCTTCCGCCCCTACGCGGCTTATCCTGAACAGTTAGACAGCAATTACAACCTGCAGTTGTGTACCGGTCGTATTCTGGAGCACTGGCACACCGGCACGATGACGCGCCGTGTTCCTGAGCTTCATCGCGCCGCGCCGACTGCCGTGTTGTACATGCACGATGCCGATGCAAAACAACGCGGGCTCAAAAATCAGGACGTGGCGTGGGTTGAGACCCGTCGCGGCAAGATCAAAATGGTGGTCGATACGCAGGGTCGCAACAAAGTGCCTAAAGGAACGATCTTTGGCGCGTTCTTCGATGAAGCGGTGCAGGTCAATCAATTGACGTTGGATGCCACCGATCCTTTATCGTTGGAACCGGATTATAAGAAATCCGCCGCTAAGGTTTATAAAGCCTAATCGGTATTATTAGTATTACATGTTGTAAGCAAGAGGCAGACGCGCGGTAGGAATGCCGTCAAAGTCTGCCTCTTTTACTGATGTTTTTTTTGCCCCGTTTTTTGTTTTTTGCCCGATGAAACCTTCGCCCAACCGACGACAATTTATCATTCGTTCCGCGCAAATGGCGGGGGCGACGGCGTGCGCCGGCGCGGTGTGGCTACCTTTGTTGGCGTCTCAAAAAAACATAAATGCGGCGGCGTTGCGTCCGCCCGGCGCGCAAGAGGAAGACACTTTTGCGGCGCTGTGTACCAAATGCGGTTTGTGTGTGAATGCGTGTCCGTATCACACCTTGAAATTGGCCACGTGGGCGGATAAAGCCCCGATGGGCACCCCTTACTTTTTGGCGCGTCAGGTGCCCTGCGAAATGTGTCAGGATATTCCCTGTGTTCGCGTTTGTCCTACCGGCGCGCTGGATAAAACATTTCCCGATATTAAACAGGCAAGGATGGGGATAGCGGTGATTGACCGCGAACATTGTTTGTCGTGGCGCGGGCTTCGCTGTGAAGTGTGTTATCGCGTTTGTCCTGTCCGAGGTCGGGCGATCACTTTAAACATTGTGCCGAACGAAGAAACGGGAAAACACGCAAGATTTGAGCCGGTGATTCACAGCGAAGACTGCACCGGTTGTGGTAAATGCGAATACGCTTGTCCCACCGAAAAGCCCTCTGTTTTTGTATTAAAGCAGGAATACGCATTGGGGCGTTTGGGCAAACACTATCAGCCCACGGTTGAAGACAATCAAGTCGTGACGCAAGAAATCGGCAGCAAGACGGACATTCCCGAAGCCTTAAAGCCCAAAGGCAAAAAGCAGGCGGCACCGGGGATGGATTACTTTAATCAGAAGTAACGTGTGATTTTCTATCAAGGTTTTTATATCAAGAGTATTGACGAGCATTGGGCATGAAAGATTCAACGAACGCGACTTCCAAAAAGGTCAGGCATTTTGAAATGCCCAAAACCTTAGGCGGCAAACTTTTTGTTTGGCGCTTTGTGATCGCGCGTCGTTTTGTTCAAATATTAACCTTATTGCTTTTTTTCGGTACGGCGCATTGGGGGTGGTCGCTTTTTCAGCGTCCGCTTTTGTCCGGGAATCTTTCGTCCTCTTTGGTATTGGGGGCGTTGCCGTTATCCGATACTTTTGCGGTTGTGCAGATTTTGGCGAGCCGGCACTTGCCGATGATAGAAGCGCTGATCGGCGCGGTCATCGTGTTATTGCTTTATGTTGTATTGGGCGGACGGATTTTTTGCGCGTGGATTTGCCCGATGAACATGGTGACGGACGGCGCGAATTGGATTCGGGAAAAATTAGGCATTAAAAGTCTCTTTATTGTGCCTTCAAAAACGCGCTATTGGCTTTTAGGCTTATCGTTAATCGTTTCCTTTGTTTTCGGGGTGGCGGCGTTTGAGTGGGTGAGCCCC
>JAIRPA010000112.1 GCA_031257235.1 Burkholderiales bacterium
GCCGTGCGCGGAAAAGATCACGATGGCGTGATCGGGAACTTCGTCTAAGGTCTCTACAAAAATAACGCCCTGCTTTTTGAGATTCAAGACAACATAAGTATTGTGTACGACCTCGTGCCGCACATAAATAGGCGCACCGAACCGTTTTAATACCGTTTCGACAATGAGAATGGCGCGATCCACACCCGCGCAAAAACCACGAGGGTTAGCCAGATAAACGTCCATCATTCTTCATGCGCGCCATAGAAAGTAACATCGGGTTTTGTCTATCCTTTTTTTGCCGCGATGCGATACGCGGCAATCATCATCACGACACCGGCTAAAAACATCGGCAACGACAGCCATTGCCCCATCGTTAAGTGAAGCGGTAAGGGCGGCAAAAAGGCATCCGGTTGGCGCGTGAATTCAATCAAAAATCGAAACGCGCCGTAGCCGATTAAAAACAAGCCCGAAACGGCGGCGCGGGGTTTGGGGGATTTTGAAAAAAACCACAAAATAAGAAAAAGCGCGATGCCTTCCAAAGATAATTCATAGAGTTGCGAGGGATGTCTTGGCAGGCGATCGACGTGTGGGAAAATCATTCCCCAATCGGCATTGGTTGGTCTGCCCCAAAGCTCGCCGTTGATAAAATTACCGAGCCTTCCTGCGGCAAGCCCCAAGGGAATCAAAGGCGCGATGAAGTCGGTGACATCAAACCAATGGCGACGATGTCGATAAGCGTAAATCGTCACTGCGATTAAAACACCCAAAAAGCCGCCGTGAAAGCTCATCCCGCCCATCCACACTTGAAACACTTCCCACGGATGATCAAAGTAATACGCGGGTTTGTAGAATAAGACATAACCTAAGCGCGCGCCCAGCACAACCGCCAACACGCCATAAAACATTAAGTCGTCTACGTTTTCGGAAGTCCAGCCGGGGTAACGACCTTTTTTGATGCGATACCGCGCTAATATCATGAAGATCAAAAACGCAATTAAATACATTAGCCCATACCAATGTATCGAAAACTTTCCGATCGAAAGGGCGACAGGATCAATGTGAGGATAAACAATCATGTGAGGTTTGGCTAAACGTTACGCCACCGAAAACCGATGCTTGTCCATTCGGCGGCTTCTTTGTTGAGAAGGTATTCAATCAGCGGATGATCGGATAACCATGCGGGGTCAATGTGGAATCGGATCATTTTTTTATTGAAGGTCACGGAAAGATCGGGCAATTCTATGGGGCGATGCGCGCGATACAAAATCAGCGACAAGCGAAGCGCTAAAATTTGCGCGCGCAAAAGTTTATCCATCAAGAGCTTGCCGGCTTTGACCAAGTTGCCGCGACTCATCAAGGTCAAGGTTGCCAATTGTTCCTGCTCCAACGACGAAAACCCCGGCATGTCTCCGTGACGCAACATATAACTGCTGTGACGATGAAACCCGATGCCGGAGATGGAAATGCCGACGCTGTGCAAAAGCCCCGACCAGTAAAGCATCTGCCGTTGCGAGGCATCGGCGTCGGGCAAAATCTGAGCAAAAAAACGCACCGCCAAATTGGCGATTCTTGACACGTGATCTTTATTGACGCGATGATGATTGATCCAATGTTCGACGGTCATCACGCGCGTGTCTTGATCAAAATGGCGTTCCATTAAATCGTACATCGCGCCTAAACGTAACGCGCCCCCGACAGGGAAAAGGCGCGGGATGCGCAACTCTTCCAAAATCGCGGACATGATGACCAGCCCGCCCGCCAACACCGGAACCCGTTCCGGTTTGAGCGCCGCCAAAGTCAAGGTGTTTAATTTTTTTCGCGCGAGCAACACTTTTTTTAACTGCGCCAACCCCTCAGGCGTAATGCCGTTATCGGAAAACCCGTTTTGTTCCAAAATCTCGGCTAAGGCTGCCGCCGTGCCGGAGGAACCGAAGGCTTCGTCCCAATGACTTGAGTCAAAGTCATCGGCGATGTCAACAATCTCCGCGCGCGCATAGGTTTCGGCGTTTTTGAACTGCGCGTCGGTGACGATGTTGTTGTCAAAGAAACGTTGGGACATGCTCACACAACCCAATTGCTTCAACGATTCCAAACGTTTCGGCGTATGCCCGCTGCCAATCGCAAATTCCGTGGAGCCGCCGCCGATGTCGATGATCAGGCGGTTGGCTTTGGAGCGCGGCAAGCAATAGGAAGTTCCCAGAAAAATGAGACGCGCTTCTTCGTAGCCGGAAATAACCTCAATGGGAAAACCCAACGCGGCTTCGGCTTCCGGCAAAAATTCGGCGATGTTGGTGGCGACACGAAAGGTGTTGGTGGCCACCGCGCGTACCTGCTTGGGATCAAAATGAGACAAGCGGTCACGGAATCGTGCCAAACACTTCAACGCGCCGTTCATCGCGGATTTGGTGAGCCTGTTTTTTTTGTCCAAACCGGACGCCAAACGCAACATGTCTCGGAGCGTTTCTAAAACACGGATGTGACCGCCGTGAACTTCTCCGATTTCAAGCCTGAAACTGTTGGAGCCTAAATCGACAACGGCGAGTAATTCGGGCGCGGGTTCGTCTCGCTTGCCCGGAGTGATCGAGATTTCTTCGTTTTGCATGAAGCGAAAGAATACAGGAAAGTCGGGATTCGGGGTAGAGAAAACACGGGCGGCAACGATGACGATTTCAAAAGTTTTGCCAAAATCATAAAGCGCAAAAAAAAACGCGCGACGTAGATATGCCAGATACCACGCCGCGCAAGCGGTAAAAGGGGGATACCGCTTAAAACCTAAAAAAGGTCAAAACCCGTCTGTCAGTCGGTGAAAAGCCCTCCGATCTTGAAGCGTTGAATGAGGCGTTTGTCCGACAAACGTTTCACGGAAAACAAACTTTGCAACGCTAAAAAAATCAAGAAAGGGGGTTTCATGGATGACCTCACCGACTTCTTGCATTCCTCCGATAAAAACACGTCTTGTCCGACCGTGGGATTACGGGAAGATTGCTTAAAAATTGAAACCGTTTTGAACGACTGTGGAACAACCCGCCGATTGCGGGACGGTTCACCGTTTCTACACGTCTTGCCGCCCAAGAGCGCAGAACGGGAACCGTCGATTCGCAAAGCCCGCGCAAAAGCGCGGCTGATAAAAAATTTATCGAAGAAAAACGCAACAAAAGCGGACTTATGGATCGCCCGCGCCGCAAAAACAAGGAAGGTCTGTCTTGGGAGGCGTGGCGTGTCTCAAGTGGCTTTGTCACGAAAACGATTCGGGGGAGATAATCGTTCACGAACATTTAAAAACCTAATTCAAAAATCATTTATCCCAAAGAACAAAGCTAGGGAATAGCTTATAAACTTTGAAACAATGACAATAAATATTAAATAAATCAAATTACATGAATCATAACAAACATTCTGCCAAAAAGACGACAAAATTGACTTATCGAGATGATTACACCGCGATTCAGATTTGTCAAGCCTCGCAATTAAATGAAAACAAAATTTGCGATATTCATAAAATACTCCTTTTTTCAAGGGAATAGTCGATAAATCTCCGTTATATTTTGTTTGAAACATAAACAAGCGGCATAATTATCATAAAGATGCGATTGCGCTTGAATGGGCAGGAATCAGGGTTTCAGAAATCAGAGGTCAGGAATCAGGGATCAGAAGGTTCGGCAAAAAGTGAAAACCTACTTTTTGCCGGTTAAAGCTACCAAAAAACCACAGGGAGACCTTGATGGTTTTTTGCGGGAAAGGCGGTCTGATCCCTGACCTCTGATTCCTGATTCCTGAAGCGAAGAATCCACCCGCCGTTCCTACAAAAAAGTATCCGGCTTCGCCGGTACTTTTTTGCTGACTTCAACCGGCAAAAAGTAGAGGTTTACTTTTTGCCGAATCTCCCGAATCTCCCGAATCCCGCAATCTATCTGCCTTTTCTTAATGCTTTCAGGTAGGATAATCGTTTTTCGCATTTTGGCGATGAGGTTTTTTAAGGAACGGGCATGAACGAATTTGATCGGATTAAACGGTTGCCGCCGTACATTTTCAGTATCACGGATCAGTTAAAAATGACGGCGCGGCGGCGCGGGGAGGACATCATTGATTTTGGGATGGGCAATCCTGACGCGCCGACGCCCAAGCACATTGTTGATAAACTCATCGAAACCATCAAGCGACCTGACACGCACGGATATTCCGCATCGCGGGGAATTCCGCGTTTGCGTAAAGCGATTTGCGATTGGTACAAGCGTCGGTTTGATGTCGATTTAGACCCCGAAAAAGAAGCGATCGTGACGATCGGCTCCAAAGAAGGCATTGCACATTTGGCGTTGGCCACGATGGGGCGGGGCGATTTGATTTTGGTGCCCAATCCGAGTTATCCGATTCATATTTACGGGCCGGTCATCGCCGATGCCAATATTGCGCACGTCCCTAAAACCGAAGGCGTGGATTTTTTTGAAGAGCTGGAAAGAACCATTAAAAACAGTTTTCCGAAGCCCAAAATGCTCATCATCAATTTTCCCGCCAACCCGACCGGTGAATGTGTGGAATTGCCTTTCTTTGAAAAAGTCGTGGCGTTGGCGCGTGAGTACGGAATATATGTTATTCATGATTTTGCTTACGCCGATATTACTTTTGACGGGTGGAAAGCGCCTTCAATCATGCAGGTGCCCGGCGCGCGTGACGTGGCGGTTGAATTTTTTACCATGTCTAAAAGTTACAACATGGCAGGATGGCGCGTGGGCTTTATGGTGGGCAATCCTGACTTGGTCTATGCGTTGCAACGAATCAAAGGTTATAACGATTACGGGACCTTCACGCCGATTCAGGTGGCGGCCATTGCCGCGCTTGAAGGGTCGGATGATTGTGTGAGAGACATTGCCGCGCGCTATGAGCGCCGCAGAAACGTATTGGTCAAAGGCTTGCACGATTTGGGTTGGGACGTTGAAATTCCCAAAGCGGGCATGTACATTTGGGCAAAGCTCCCGGAGGCTTACGCGCATTTAGGCTCGTTGGAGTTTGCCAAAAAACTGTTGGCGCAGGCAAAAGTCTCGGTTTCCCCCGGCATCGGTTTTGGAGAGTATGGCGACGATCACGTTCGCTTTGCGTTGATCGAGAACGAAGAACGTTCGCGTCAGGCATTGCGCGGCATCAAGCAAATGTTCCGTGAGGACGGGTTGGTGAAGTAATTATAATCGCCAAAAAATAAGGTTTTCTTTTGTTTAATAGATTCAAGAAAGTGTAATGAATGAAATCGTTTAATGTAGGTTTGTTGGGGTTTGGAACTGTCGGTAGCGGGGTATGGAATGTTTTAGCCCGCAATCAAAATGAAATCAGCCGTCGCGCGGGAAGCGCGATCACCATCACGCAGGTGGCGTCTCGCGTGGAAGACGGTTCGTTTGCGCGCGCCAATGAGCATTGCAAAACCGCCAAAGTGGTCGATGACGCGATGTCCGTTATCCGTGATCCCGATATTCATGTCGTGTGTGAGTTAATCGGCGGCACAAAAATCGCCAAAACTTTAGTATTGGAAGCGATTCATCAAGGCAAGCATGTGGTCACCGCCAATAAAGCGCTCTTGGCAACACACGGCAGCGAGATTTTTGAAGCGGCAAATAAAAAGGGCGTGGCGGTGGCGTTTGAAGCGGCGGTCGCCGGCGGGATTCCGATCATCAAAGCCTTGCGTGAAGGTTTGAGCGCGAACCGCATCGAATGGATCGCGGGCATCATCAACGGCACCTCCAATTTTATATTGTCCACCATGCGCGATACCGGCGCTTCCTTTGCGGAAGTTTTGCGCGAGGCGCAAAAGCGCGGCTTTGCCGAAGCCGACCCTACGTTTGATATTGAGGGCATTGACGCGGCGCATAAGCTGACCATTATGGCGTCGATTGCATTCGGCATTCCCATCCAATTTGATAAAGTGTTTGCGGAAGGCATTTCAAAACTTCATCGTGAAGACATTCGTTACGCGGAAGAGTTGGGTTACAGAATCAAACTTTTAGGGATGACGCGGCGCACCAAAAATCATGGGATAGAAATGCGCGTGCATCCGACGTTGATTCCGAAACGCCGATTGATTGCCAATGTGGAAGGCGCGATGAACGCGGTCTTGGTCAAAGGAGATGCCGTGGGTCCCACGCTTTATTACGGCGCGGGCGCCGGCTCCGAGCCGACCGCAAGCGCGGTGATTGCGGACTTAGTTGACTTGGCGCGACTTCAAAACGCCGACCCGAAAAATCGGGTGCCGCATTTGGCGTTTCAAGTGGATCAAATCAGTA
>JAIRPA010000149.1 GCA_031257235.1 Burkholderiales bacterium
CCAATTGATTCCTCGCGTCCCAATAGTATTTGTACACCCCGTCACTTGACAAATTCCCGTTCGCGTCATACGTCAATGTTTTACCGTCAAACTTGATCAGACGATCTGATCTATCATACTCGCTCGTGTGCGTCTCTTGGGGATAATTCGTTTTGGCAAGCGTGCCGCTGGTCCCGTTGCGTCGCCCCGATTCGTCGTAAGCATACGTCAAATCCCCGATAAAACTCCCGTTTGCGTTTTTATACGTGATCGCCGTCAACTGATCATTTTCATTGTACGTATAATTCATCGTTTGCCCGTTGAAGAGCTTGGTTTGTGTGCGCTTTCCGGTGAGATCATACGCAAACGTCACCGTTTGCGCCTGATTATTGTTCACCGCGCCCGCCGCCTGCTCGATTTTGACAATTCTGTCCGCCGCGTCGTAAGAATACGTCAAGGTCGGCTGGTTTCTCACCGTCATCGTCTTTCTTGTGCCGTTGACGTTGTACGTGTACATCACCAGTCCGGTGGCTGTCTCTTGGGCAATCAAGCGGTTAAAATTGTCATACGTGTTGGAGATGGTGCCGTTCAGATTATCCACAATCTTGGTCACGCGATCCCCCTTATCATACGTGTAAGTGATCACCCCTCCGTCCGCAAAGCTCGCCTTGACCAAACGGTTTAAGGCATCGTACTCGTACTTCGTCTCCTGCCCTTTTCTATCCGTGCGTTTGGTCAAATTGCGGTTCGCGTCGTATTCATACGTTTCCGATGTGTTGAACGGATCCGTCTCTTTCGCCTTATCATTCATCACGTTGTACGTAAATTTAAACTTGTTCGCCTTCGCGTTTTGCACTTCCTTTAAATTCCCGTTCGCGTCGTATGAGTACGTGATCGGCTGATTCATCGGGTTTAATTCCTGCTTTAATAAGCCCGAATCCATGTAATCCGTTTGCGTGACATTATTTAAGGGATCAATCACCGTGACCGTTCGCCCAATCGCGTCTTTGATCATTTTTAAGGTCTCACCCTTCGGGCTGATCACTTGGATCAAATCCCCGTTCGCGTACAGGTATTTCGTCGTTTTGTTCTGCGCATTGGTGAGGCTTGCCACCTGACCGTCGGATTGGTACGTGTAACTTGTGGTGTTGCCGCCCGGCTCGGTCATCCTCACCAGACTCCCCTTCGCGTCGTATTCAAACAACGTGTTCCTGCCCATCGCGTCCGTGATCAGTATCATCCGATTAAAGTCGCCGCTATAGGTATAGCGGGTGCTCACCTCGCTTGTCGTCCCCACCAAGTACGTCACTTTGCTCACATTCCCCTTCGCATCGTACTCATACCGCGTCTTTCTTCCCAAGGCGTCCGTCTTTTCTAAAAGATGCCCCTCCGTGCTCCACACGTTCGTGGTGATCTGCTCCTCCGCTCTACCCACCGCCAGCGTCTCTTTGGCGATGTTACCCTTCACCGTGTATTCCAAGCGACGAACCACCCCTTTGGCGTCCGTAATCTCCGTTTTAAGCAGCTCATTGTTCGCGTTAAAAAAGTAATTAAACTGGTTCGTCGTCCCGTCCGCATAGGTTTGCTTTTTAACCCTGCCGTTGAATAACGCCCCGTTCGCGCTCGTATAGTATTCGTTCAGCACCTTATACTTGTTGATCTCCTGCGCGTGGTAACGCGGCTCATACACGGCAGACATGTTGGAATTAGCATCATACGTGTAACTCGTGATGCCGCCATCCACATTCACCACTTCAATCAACCTGCCGTTACCGTCATACTTATAATTGACGGTACGCCCGATGTTATCAATAATCTTGGAGACGCATGAGGAACAATTCGCCACACCATACTGATACTCAATATATCGACCGTTGGGCGATGTGACCCGTGTCACGTAATTATTTGCCGTATCCCGCGTGATCGAAATCCGATTCCCGTAACGATCCTCGATCGAACGAAGCCTTGCCCGATACCACGTGAATTCATACTTGGTGCCGTCCTTCAACGTCACCAAAAACCCTGCCCCGCCCCGCGTCAATGTCGCCTTATAAAACCTGCCCGGCGTCTCCGAAACAAAATTCCCCGTGCTGTAATTCTTCGCCGCGTTCTCCGGCTTAAAAACCGTCCGCCCGCCATTCTCAGACACCATGTAAATCTCGTCCGCCGTATAGCCGGACTGCCCCGAAAGATAGAGATAACTGTTGTACGGATGATCACTCCCCACCCCAAAGCCCCTTTGGTTCGTGTCTCTTGTTCGATAACCTCTTGTGGCTTCCAGCGTTTTGACATCCGAGACGCTCATGTCCTTTTCGTATAAAAAGAAGATACCGCTATAACAGGCAACCGGATCACCTCCGTCCCCGCCTTTGCATGCTCCGCCGTTGCCGGCTTGACAAGCATTTGCCGGATCACATTCAGGATCATCCGAGGGTGGCGTTCCGCCCCCCGACGCCGCACTCGACGCCTGAAACTGATACAAAATAAAATCCTTATCCCCTTCTATCCTTTTACCGTCTTCGCTCACCCGAACCTTCCCGTAAACATACCAACCCCGACCCGTCGGATCATGGTCAAATATGTCAAACGTCGCCCCCGGCGGCTGTGTGCTGTAATTCGGATAAATCACCTTGACACCCTGCGGCTTCCCGCTCACATTCTCTATCGTCGCCCCTCCGGGTTGGATTGTATAGTAAATCGGTATCTCGCCGTAAGGCATCGGAAACGGCGTTTGATCCGTCGGCACCGGCGTTAAACTCACCTCCGTGGCTATCTTCCCGTCCGCATCCCGAATGATCGTTCCCTTCGGCAAATGTACCTCCATCCCGGGCAATAACGGCGTCTTTAAAACCACATCCTCCGTCGTCGGCGAGCTTAACTTCACCGCGTGTTCCGTGTCTAATTTCACCATCCAGATCGGCTGGGTCAACGCATTCACCTGACCTTCCTCAATCACCGTTTGGTAAAAATACCGACCATACTGACTCTTCTCGTTGCCGGCACTCCTGCCGTCTATCTCCACCACCACCACACCGGCGGGAAGTTTGGACAAAATAAAATCCCCGTTATCGTCCGTGGTGGTGACTTGTTTGCCGATTCGGATCGTTACATTGGGCAAGGGTTTGCCGTTTAACCGTAGGGTTTGACCGGTCAAGGCAGACACCCCTTTGCCCGCAGAGGCTTTGGAGAGTTTGGGCAACCTGCCTTCAATCTCACGCTCGCGGATTCTGCCATCCAATCTTAATTGACTGCGCTTGTACGCGCGCAAAGTTTCGAGCTTTTTGGGCGGATTCAATTCCGCTAAGTGCGCCCTGCCGCTCGTCCATTCACCATGATAGTTTTGTTCGGTGGGTATCCAACGCTCGTCGTCAACCTCTTCGGGCGCGGCGTTTAAAGGCATGGGCTCGACGGACTTGCCGGCGTTCGCGGCGGCGGTCTGCGTTTGGGCTGTAGGTGCCTCAGAGGTGGCGGCGGGTGAGCCGGCAGGTGAGCTGACCGCGGGCGTGGCGGTGTTCGTGCCATGGGCGCCACTTGCCGATGCTGTTGCGGCATTCGATAAAACGCCGGTCAAAAGCGTCAACGCCGTGAAGGGTAAGGGCTTCGTGCCGTTACCCGCTGTCGCGCCTTTGATAAAAAGCGTGTAATGCGTGGAGGGCAATAATTCCTGATGGGGTGTCACAAACAACAATGCGCCGTTTTCTGCCGGCGTCACACGGATGTTCACCGCACCGCGGGGACCGATCAACGTGACCGTTTCCGAGTTTAATGAGGTCACGTCCGCCTCGCGGTTAAACCAAACCACCAGCGGCTGATTTAAAGCAACGTTTTTTGCTTCGTGTTGGGGAAAGCTCCCCGAAACTTCAAAAGTGTCCGGCGTTTGTAATTGCTTTTGAACCGCCTCTTGATTAAGCGCGATCAGTTCGTTTTTGTCCTCATTAAAGTAAACCCCGGACACTTGAGACGGCGTCGCGGTATAAAACATTACGTTGCCGTCCGGCAGAGTTTTGGCGCGCGCGTGGATTAAAGGTTGCGGCAACGAAGGGCTCAAGGATTGAACCACGCCGGTGACAGGGTTCAGACGCTCCACCGTGGTCACGGCGTTATTCGATTTATCTTGCCCGCCCACAATCAACACCGAACCGTCTTTTAAGAGGGTGGCGGTATGATTAAACCTTGCTTTGAGTTTGAAGGATTCTAATTTATTGAAAGATTGAGACGCAGGGCTAAACACTTCCGGCGTAAAAAGCACATCGCCTTTGGCGTTTGCGCCGCCTAAAATCAACACCGTTCCCTCCGGCAATACGGTTGCCGTGTGCCCGCTTCGAGATTTATATAAGTGCGTGGGAAGATCAAGAGAAACGCCGTCTCGATGGATGATGCTGCCCTTTGTGGTCGCTTTTTTATTGCCGGCGGCGCCGCCCAACAACAGCCAATCCCCGGAAGGTAATTGGGTGGCGGTTTGCCCGGCGGCAAGATCGGGCGGGATTGCCGGCGCGGCAAGGAGATGACCTGCCATGCCCATCACCCCGACAAATACTGCCCCTAACATCCCTTGAGTTAAATAAGACGCTTTGCGTTGGCTAATCTTGAAACTAAACATGAACTTCCCCTTTAATCAATGTTTTGCTGTTTTTAAACCGTTGATCTTGTATCGCTTTTCGATCCCGCTTAATTCTTTGTGACCGAAATTTTTAAACTGCCCGTCTTCACGTCGTAGGGCATCACTCTGACCTCATACGTGCCGGTGGCAGGCAAATTCTTCAATTGCAGTGTTGAGGATGTGCCGGCTCCGCTTGAATAAGAAGAATAGGCAGACCCGACTTGCGAGCCATTCGGCGCATACACATAAGCATAGGTTCCCCCAGGGATCGTATTCTCGGAAACCAACAAGGTTGCGTTCTGCCCCGCCGTCCCGGTGAAGGTATAGCTTGCCGATAAGCCCGGACGATTTGCATTGAACGTCACCGGTGTGCCGGTGGTGGCGATCGTGCCTTTTTGTTCCGGTGTCACCCATAGCTTATACGTGGCACTTTGCCCGCTCGGGTTCACTTCCACCGTATACGTCCCCGTTTCGGGAACAAGGCTTGTCGGGAAATGGTTTGTCGATGAAGTACTCGACCCGCTGACCCCAAAGCTACTGTATAAGTTACCGTCCGGCTTATAGATGTTGACGTTGATCGCCCCCGTGCCACTTCTTGTGACCTCCGTTAATGCAAACCCGACGCGCGCGTCTTTGGTAAGAGAGAGGCTATAACGTGCGACCTGCCCCGCGGCGATACTGCCGGACTTGGCGGCAGAGCCGGAGGTCAGTTCTCCTAAGAACACCAGATTGGCATCTTGATCCTCCGTCAAAGAAATCGATAAAGAGCCTGTTTTTCCAAAAGGCGGAATAAGACGAATACTGAAGTTCCCCGTGACCCGATTCAAGGTCATGGTTTGAGAAGTCGCCGCCCCGCTACTGTAACTGAGATAGGAACTGTTCAACACCGTATTGTCCGGTCTATAGACAATCATTTGTGTTGATCCGACAACCGTATTATTGGTCAAATTGATCTTGATGTTCTTTCCGGGCGCAGCAACCGTCAATGAATACGATGCCGATTGCCCAACCTTTGCCGGCGTGAATACCGATGCCGCCTTGCCGATTTCTAAAGTGCTTTGTATGTCCTTTAAAAGCTCCAAATCAAAGGTTGCCGACCCCGTTTGCGGGTTTAAACGCAATGTGTAAGTGCCGTCTTGCGTTAAGATCGGAAGCGCGCGCCCAAAAAAGCTACCGCTGATGCTCGAATTATCCAAAGAGGAACCATCCGGCTGATACAGCGTGAAGGAAAGGCTTCCACCACTGACAGAAAGATTGGTGATCCCCAAGCCCAACCGATCCCCCGCCTTGCCGGAAAAAGTAAAGTTACCGATCTGCCCTTTGGCAAGCGTCACGCTTTTCTTGGCGGCGTTCGGCGTCAAAGTTTGCGTGGTATTGGCAATGGTATTGTATTGAACCGACAAAGTCCCCAGCTTCCCTGATGGCGGCACCACCCGCAACGAGTAAGTCGCTGTGGCCGGAATATCAGATAAAGCCATTTCTCCCGACGTAGCATTGCCACCGGAAGAAGTCATATAAGAAGTCGCCAGCTGATTGCCGTCGGGCTTGAAGACGGCAAGTCTTGTTTGCCCCACAAAAGTATTACCGCTTGTTTTGAGAGTGGCGTTTTTACCAAACACACCGTTGAACGAATACGACGCCGCCTGCCCGATGCGCGTGGGAGAGAAAGTCAATGCCGCGCCGCCATCGACGAGCGTTCCGGTAGCGTCCGGCGTTAATAAAATCGCAAAATTAGAAGCGTTGTCCGCCGGGTCAATTTGAAAGGTGTATTTTCCCGAGACCGGTAATTTAGACAACGCATAACCTGTCGGCGCAGACGCATAAGAAACGGTGAAATTGTCAAGAAGACTCCCGTCAGGTTTGACGACCTTAACGTAAAGCGCCGAATTAACGGAAGCCGATACATCTTTGACCCCTACTCCTAAAAGGTCTCCGGCAGTGCCGGTGAAACTTAATTTCAAGCCTTGGTTGGGCATCAAACTGTATGATTTTGCGGCAGCGTTAGCCACGATGACATCCACCATCGCGTTGAAGTATCTTAAAACCATTCGACCGGTGACATTGTTGTTAGGCGGAATAACTCTTGCCCTATAAACACCCGACAAAGGAACATCCCAAGAAATAAAATCATCTTTCCCGTCTAGTTCTCGTGAAGCGTTGAATAATCTGGTTTGCCACAAAACGCCGTCAGGACGATAAATTTCTATTGTGTTACCGCCCGCCAACGTTCCTTCCGAAATCATCAATCGCGCGCCCCCACTCTGTGTTGCCTGAAACGAATACGTCCCCGCGCGCCCCACCCGTTCGGAGACAAAAGACATCGGCACGCCATGCGCCAACGTGCCTTCTTTGTCCGGCAACAACGAAACGTTGAATGCGGCGTCTGCGCCCGTTGCCTGAAAAGTGACTTTATAAGTGCCGGCCGTCGGCAAGAAAGGAAGCATGCAGCGCCCCGCCGCCTGCATCGAACAATCCACCAGCTTTTCTCCTGAGGGTTTATTCACCGTCACGGAAAATTTTCCGGTAACGCCCGTAAAGCCTAATGAGTATCCTTTATCTTTGACACCCGTGAAAATAAGAGTGATCGGCTCATTGAGTTTAAGGTTAACCGATTGGGTAGCATCGTTGACAAGAATGTCTTCGCCCACCGTAAACGCGCGACTACTCGTTGCCGTCCCTTTTGTCGTGGCGACGGAAATCATGCCGGTGACGGCGTTTGTCGGCACCGTGACCGTTAAAAGTGAAGGTGTCGCGCTTGACACCGTGGCGTTGACGCCGTTGAACTTCACCGTATTGTTGGCGGCAACTTTATCAAACCCGTTTCCCGTGATCACCACTTTGGTGCCGGGCAAACCTCTGTCCGGGGTGAAGTCAAGAATCGCCAACTTATCGTTCGCGCCGGTATAAACAATGTTCCCGACTGCATCATAGTTATAACGAACGCTTTTACTTTCTTGGTTATTGCTTTGGATCAAACGTCCCGCTTTGTCATAATGATGCTCGATGGTCTCCGCAAGGGCAAGAAAGGGGACGCCCAAGGATAAAAAAAGCCCCGTCAAAAATAATGTTGCTTTGTAACAATTATTTCTGCGTGGTTGAGAGGCGGTAGAATTGAAACTCTGCCGCGCCGTTTTGCATGAAACTAAGAGACTTGCACCCATGAATCCCCCAAGAAAAATGATTTAACTTTTAATACCTTGAAAAAAATATTACTTTCAGATAAAATGTCTTTATGTCGCGCGAATATATATAATGCCACGTAATTTGTCAATACCCGTAACACCATTTTTGTAAATATTTTTTGGGAAAAGTTTGTTTACTTGTTTGTCGTAGGTAGGGACGAACTATGTTCGCCTGCTTTGGAAAGCGCCGTGGATTCTGCGAATTCGCGATGTGACGCGCTTCAATGAAGGTGTTTCTGATACCTAAAGCATAACGGCTTGGCTTCTGCGACTAAACTCGACGGCAAAAAGTAAAAGCGACACAAAAGTAAACACAACACTTTGGAAGACGCCACATGAACATCAACACAACTTATTTAGGGGGCAACACTTCAAAACCTTCTCCAAGAAAGGTTTGTGGTTTATGGGCAATCCTCTTCATTTTGGGCTGGTTATTTTCAGGCACGGTTGCCGCATCTGATCAATTCTTATTGGGTTTGCCGCCGTTGGACACCTCCCATGACACCCCCGCCAAAATCGCGTTGGGCAAGAAACTCTTTTTTGACACGCGCTTGAGTTCAAGCGGCACCATTGCGTGCAGCAGCTGTCACGTGCCGGAAAAAGCCTTCACCGATGAATTACCTTTGGCAAAAGGGGTGGCCAACCGCATCGGCACCAGAAACACGCCGACGATCATCAACGCCGCGTTCAATACCTCGCAGTTTTGGGATGGTCGCCGCCCGACTTTAGAAGAACAATCCTTAGACCCTATCGTGAATCAAAAAGAACACGGGTTAAAAGATATTGATGAAATATTAAAAATATTTCGTCAACTTTATGATTACACCAGCGCGGTGGAAGAAGTGTTTGGGGTCTCATTAGAAAACACTCAACCCGAACATTTAAAAGCCTCCTTAGCCGCCTTTGAGCGCACGATTATTGCCGGAGATTCTGCTTTTGATCGTTATTATTTTTTGGGAGACACCTCCGCGTTATCCAAAAGCGCGGAACGTGGTTATAAAGTGTTTACCGGTCACGCGCAGTGTTCGCGTTGCCACCTCATCGAAAAAAATCATGCCTTATTGACCGACAATAAGTTTCATCGTTTGAGTATCGGCTTACGATCCGCCGGCGATAAACTCTCGCGCGCGGCAGTCGGCATTGTCAACGCCATCCACAAAAACGAAAACACGGGAAATCAAATTTTAAGCGATGAAGACACCGCCGAGCTTGGTTACTTTGTGGTCACGCAAAACCCCAACGATATTGGTAAATTCAGAACGCCGAGTCTGCGCAATGTGGCGTTGACCGCACCTTACATGCACGACGGCAGTATCGCCACCTTAGAGGACGCCATTGAATGGGAGGCGTATTACCGAAGCGACGCAGAACAAACGCCTTTATTTTTAACGCCGGAAGAAAAAGAAGACTTAGCGGCGTTTTTAAAGTCTTTGACGAGCTCATCGCTTTCGCGGTTTGAGCCTCGCAATTAACGATCATTCTATTGTCCCATGAGCCCGATTTTTCAATTACCCGCGGATACACAACGCCCCACGCTCCCCGAAATATTGATTTCGCGGGGGAAGCTCACGCGTGGGCAGCTGGATCGGGCGTTACGTTTATTGCAAGAAGCACCGAATGAAACCTTGACGCATTTGTTGATTACGCTGGGTTTGGTCGCGCCGACGGATTTGGCGGAGGCTTTAGCGGAAGTTCATCAAGTGCCTTTGGTTCGCGCTGACACCTTTCCCGAATTACCGATCTTGGAAGACCGCGTTTCTCCGCGCTTTTTGCGCGAGTCTATTGTCTTACCACTTCACGAAACCGAAGACACCATCACCCTCGCCGTGGCAGACCCCGGTGACAACTATATTATCGACGCCATTGCCGCTGCCGCCGGAAAAACCGCCCGCTTTTGTATCGGGTTGCCGCAAGAAATAGAATCCGCGCTGGATCGCTTATACAGTCATGCTTCATCCTCTACCGATCCGATACTCAATCATGAACCGGAGGCGGGCAACGCCTTTGAGTTTGAAACCGATGTACAACAATTAAAAGATTTGGCGTCCGAGGCACCGGTGATTCGATTGGTCTCACTGATCATCAGTAACGCGTTAGCCACACGCGCCTCAGACATTCACATTGAGCCCTTTGAAGATCGTTTGGCGGTACGCTATCGAATCGACGGCGTGCTGCATGAAATCGAATCTCCCCCCAA
>JAIRPA010000189.1 GCA_031257235.1 Burkholderiales bacterium
TTCTTTTGACCGGCGGCATTGAAACGGGGAACGGCTCCGGTCGGGATGTGGATGGCGGCAATGTTGACGGTAGCCTCAATGCTAAGCTCGACGGGATGACCGTTTACGGCAAAACCTTAAAAGCAGGAATGCCCTGGCCGGCGCCGATCGGGAACAATACCCAACGCGCGCGTTCGATTTCCGACGTGGCGCTTGAGTATTGGGCAATGCCGCTTAACAACAATTCCAAAGACCCCATTTTGACCACGCCGGATGATCCTGCCACGTGGATGCACATCAATTTTGTCGGGATGGGTTTTGGGATTAAAGGCACCTTGGATCATAAATCGCCCAAAGTATGGGCTGATCTTAAAAGCGGCGCGAGAATGTGGCCGAAACTTCCGCCGTTTCATCAACAAATCCAAACCAATAATTCTGTGGTGGACGATCTGTGGCACGCCAACGTCAACGGGTTTGCGCCGAACGAAGGCGCGCTGATTGCCGAGACTTCACCCAAAGAGTTTCAAACGGCGTTTGAAGGCTTGTTGCAGGACGTGATGGTGGTTGGCAATTCGCGTTCCGGTTTGGCGTTCTCCAATCCGAATGTCACCGACGGAAAACAATTTACTTATACCGCCAAGTTTTATACCAATTGGGGCGGCGAGGTCGTCAAAAAGAGAATCGACGCGCAAGGCAACGAATCGACGAGCGTAGAAGCCTCGACCAACGCTTATTTCAGTGCGATTGATAATCGCGCGGCGTGGGCAAAATCAAGAAAAGTCTTTACCTTTGACGTTCACGGGGTAGATTTATCTCCGCAAGCCTCAAAACTTGCGGCGGATGTGGTGAATTATCTGCGCGGTGATGATACTTTGGAGGGCACCAAGTTTCGCAAGAGAAGACAAGTTTTAGGAGATATTGTCAATGCCAAGCCGCTGGTGGTCGCAGAGCCTTTTTGTTTGAATGTTCCCGTTTCGTCCATCAGCGCGCAAACCACGGTTGAATGCGCCTACGACGAATATGAAAATACGGGCTACGATAAATTTTTCCAACGTTATGAAAAACGCGACATGATGGTTTATGTGGCGGCGAACGACGGGATGCTTCACGCCTTCAACGCGGATTTGGAAGAGCAATGGGCGTACATGCCGGCAGCGCTTTTCCGCGCGGAGAGCGAGCAGGGCATCATCAATTTAACAAAGGCAAATAACTTCCAACACTATTACTATATGGATGCCACGCCGGTCATGCAGGACGTTCAGTTTGGCGTGGATACCCCGGATAACCCGGAGGGCTGGCACACGGTGTTGGTCGGCGGCTTAGGTAAAGGCGGAAAAGCCTTCTATGCGTTGGATGTCACCGACGCTGATCCCAAAGTGGCTGCCAACAAGCGCGTTTTGTGGGAATACTCAGACGCAAAAACGATGGGGTATTCATTCGGTGAACCGATCATCACCAAAACCAATGCCACCGTTGCCAATTGGATGAATCACAATGGCAGCAAGAAATGGACGGCCATTTTATCTTCGGGGTACAACAACCAAGACGGAAGAGGTTATCTTAATTTGGTGGATGTTGAGAGCGGCACCTTGCTGACTCAAATCAGCTTGCCCGGCGACAACGGCACCAAAGATTCGCCGACCAACTTGGTTTATGTGTCCGGCTATATCGAAAGCGGCGCAGATCAATTGGTCACGGCGGCTTACGGCGCGGACGAAAAAGGGAACCTCTGGCGGTTTAACCTTGAGAGCTCCGATCCTTCCAAGTGGCAAGCCGACAAACTCGCGGAGTTTCGTAACAATGGCGGCGCTCAATACGTGACGACCGATCCGACTTATGCGGTGGTGAACGATCAACGTTGGGTGATGATCGGCACGGGCGGCTTTAGAAACGATAACGATTTAAACAATACGGGGATTAGAAATACGTTTTATACCCTTCCCGACGGAGACCTTGAAAGCGCGAAGCAAGGCGGTCAACCCTTGACCCGCGGTAATTTGGTTTCGTTATCGGAATCCGGCATTAACGGCAATTTATCCAACCACAACGGCTGGTACATGGACTTTGAGCCGGGGTATCACGCCAACGTGAAGCCGGTGGCGATCAGTAATGTGGTAGCTTATGCGGTCAATAAGTATGAGGATTCGGCAAGCACCAAAGACCCGTGTAAGACGGGCGCGTTTACCGGAAAACTCTATATTCGTGATATTGCTACCGGTAATTCCTTGTTAAAGGGGTCGTCTGAAATCTTTGATAAAGGCATTGCCTCCATTGACTTGGTGAAAACCGTGGATTCAAACGGCAAAGAACACTTGGGCTTTTTGGTCAAAAGCATGGATGCGGACAGCGAAGCTCGGTATTTTGAAATCAAAGAAACCGGGAAGGGCAAAAAAGCGGACTTTACGCCGGAGCGTGTGAATATCCGAAGCATCACGAAGCAATAACCATTGCCACACAACATCATGGCGCAACTTCGGGCTAAGCGGGTCTTAGCCCGAAGTTTTTTTATGGAGGGTAGGGCGACGGTACCGGGGTTCCGAATGCAAAACGCGAAATTGAACAAAAACGCGGAATCCCGTAGGGGCGAGGCTTGCCTCGCCCGCGAGGATGAAAAATCGGATTGCGGATCAAGTCCGCAATGACGCCGCTTTTAGCGGCGTGTGGATTCTGCGACTTCGTTTGCAGATGCAAACATGCTCTTCAATGACAAGGGATTGATTGGGATTGTGTGTCGGTTATAATTGTTTTTTTGGATTTATTGGGCGAGATGAAAAAACTAATTGCATTATTTGCATTGTTGACTTTATTGGGCTGTGATTCCGGAGAGAGGCTATCTCATAGTAACATTGATGAGTGGGAAAAGTCAGATAACCCCTCTATTGCGGCGGTAGACTATTATTGCAATGAGCGGCTACTCGATACCAAAGCTAAGTCTTGTTTTGCCGTATCCGATCTTCCCAAAGATTGGAAACACTTCGGGAATGCGGTTTTTTATTTGTATCAAAATAGACCGGATTTGTTTTTGGTTGAGCTGGGTAAAATTGACAACCATGAATCTGTTTGGTATCAAGCGGGCAAGTTGTCTGAAGCGCTTTTTATGAATAACATGAAAAACGCGCGTCTATATTTAAATTGGTTCAGTAATCATAAAGCAACTAACGTAGAAGATATTTTTGTTTTAGAATCCAGATCACAATATTTGTTGGATTTTTCAGGAAATTTTGAAGGGCTCAAGAAGTTACTTAGTCAAATCCCCCGAAAAACTGTTGTATCAAGCGATGGTCTTGTAATTAAACAAAATTATGTCTATATACGCGACAACGATCAAAGGAGCGCGATAAAACTACTCAACGAGCATAAAAACACTCATACAAAAGAAGATTATAATTACGTAGCGATGCGGTATTATTACGAGACCAACGATTGGAAGGCGGCCAAAAAATTATATTCAAAAAATGACTATTCCTCAACAAAGTATACTTACGGCTTGTTGCGTACTCTTAATGGATATGTGGATGATGAACATCTGCTCATCGCGGCATTGAAAGAATTAGGCTGTGGAATGGATATAGTATTGCCCACAATATTTACACTTTTATATGAAAATAAATCAAATGTCGTTAATAAGATTAAAGATGCTTGCTTAACAATGGATGAGGATTTTTTTAAAAATTATTGGGCTGAATCGGCTGACTATCATACATTGCAAGCACTATTCTTTCGTGGCATTAAAAATGAGCCGATGGCTTTGTGGCACATCAATAAAGCGATTTCTTTTTCTCCAAAAAGTTATTGGGCAAATAAAGTCAAATCATCTCTGTGCGGTGACGACACGGACTGCCGAAGGGAAACTGATGAAGTGATTTATCTTTACGATTATTGATATTTGTCCTTTGTGTTGATGCCGCGTTTGGGCGGCTGACGCGCAAAGCGCGTCGAAAAACAAAAAACCGGATTGCGGGTCTGCCTGCCTGCGGCAGGGCTGCCCGCAATGACGAGGCAGGCGAGGGATGGTCGTAAAAGTTGGATTTCGCGCTTATTTGCCATTCGGTCTGCCGCTTCGCGGCGTGGATTCTGCGACTTCGTTTCGGGCGCGCTTAAATGACGGCGTGAGATTGAGGTTACATTCGGAAGCGCGGTATCTCTGCGCATTTCCTACAAAAAATCGTCGGGGTCCCCCCGCGATTTTTTGGAAATCTCAACCGGCAAACCCGAACTGCCCAAAAGTAGGTTTTCACTTTTGGGCATAGGGTGTAGGTTTTCACTTTTTGCCGAACCCCTGATTCCTGCTCCCTATACTGTATCCACAACTTCTTCTTTGGCGTTTTGGATTAAAAAGTGCAAACGGTTCAAGAGGTTGGCTTCGGAGGCGCCGCTGTCTAAATCCAAGAAAAGCATACTCAACGAAGGATACAAATCACGGATGCGTTTCTCGATGCCTTTGGCGACCACATGATTGGCGATGCAACCAAAGGGTTGTAAACCCACCGCGCCGGAAATGCCGTTTTTTGCAAACGCAATCAGCTCTGCGGCAATCAGCCAACCTTCGCCGTATTGCCCCGCCAAATTCACCACGCGCTCCGCCTCCCGCGCTTCTTCATAGATATTCGGGAACGGAATAAAGTAGGGGAACGCCGATGCAATTCTATTGATCTTTGATAAGTAATAACGAATCGCCCCGTAAATCAATTTGTCGATGTAGGGGATCGATCCTTTGTGTTTTAAATGGCGTTCGATATTGACACGATAATTCGGCAATTCCTGCAAAAAGAAATTGGAAAGCGGCGAGACCACCGGCTCGATGCCTTGTTCAATCAACCATTCCACAATATTCTTGTTGCCGATTGAATTGTATTTCACGTAAATTTCGCCGACAATGCCGACGCGCGAAACGGTTTTATGAGAGTCAACTATAGCGTTGAATGCCGTTGCCGCTTGGGCAAGCAAACGATAAAACCCACCCACGTCTTTGGCAAGAATACAATCCGTGCCGGCTTTTATATAATCGTCGCGCAGTTTGGCGGCAGCACCGCGCGTGATTTCACGCGGCGCGGCGGCATGATACATATTGCCGATCGCGTCTGCGTAAAGCGTGCCGACAATCAATAAACGCAAATGAGACGACCAATTCAATTCAAAGCCGGGTTGCTCAATGGAGGACGCCCCCGCCGCTGTGGCCACCGACACCACCGGTACATCGCCAAAGCCTGCCGCAATCATGGCTTTTTTAATCAAACCCAAATAACTCGACGCGCGACATTGTCCGCCGGTTTGTGTGATACCGATTGCAATATCGTTACGTTGGTATTTGCCGGATTTAAGCGCGCGCACAATGTCACCCACCACCAACGTTGCCGGATAACAGACTTCGTTATTGGCATATTGCAAACCGTAATCAATAGAATGTTGATCGGCAGGCGGCAAGGTTTCAATGCGATACCCCATCACTTTTAAGACAGCCTCAATAAAAGGCGAATAAACTTCAGAGAAAAACGGCGCGAGGATCGTGCGGCGTTTGTCTTCCAACGTAAAAGGCGGCGTGTTGGGCGCGGGCATCGTTTTGCCGACAAAGGTAATCGGTTGTGCGGGAACCTCTCGGGTAAGCGCCGCGGATTCCGGCAGGCGGCGGAAGGTCAAACTTTCCACCAAAGAACGTATCCGCAATTTCAACGAACCTAAATTATTGATGTCGTCGATTTTTAATAAGGTATGGCTTTTGCCGGCGCGCCGCAAGGTATCGCCGATTTCATCGTTCATGAAGGCGTCAGGACCGCAACCAAATGAAGTCAACTGGACAAAATGAACATGCGCGGGCTCTTGGGCAACCCACTGCGCCGCCTTCAAAATTCTATTCGAGTAAATCCATTGGTTGGGGTTGACCGGACGCTTAGGTGTTAAATCTTTAAAGCGCACAATGTCTTCATTGATCACGTCCACACCAAACGCGGCAATCATTTCCGCCACGCGGTGTTGAATTAAATGATCGGTGTGATACGGGCGACCGGCCAGCACGATCAACAATCGCCCTTCTTTTTCCGCAGAGGCGGCAATCGCGTGATTTTTTTCGGCAAGCTCAATTAAATGATTTTTCTGAACATCCTGCGCTTTGGCAAAAGCGTGCTTAAAAATAGGTTCGGGCACGCCTAAGGTTTTGACCATGTATTGACGACACGCGCGTTCCAATAAAAGATCGTCGTCAAAGTTAATCACGGGTGTGTCTAAAGGAATGTTGTATTTACCCTGAGGATCAATCGCACTTCGGATTACATCCGAATAGCCGGTCACGATCGGGCAATTAAAACTATTGACGCGCGATTTTTCTTCGTGTTTTTCGATCACGACAAAAGGCATGAAAATACGATCGACCTTTTTCTCGATCAAATCAAAAATGTGACCATGAACCAGTTTGGCAGGAAAACAAATGTTGTCCGACATCACCGTGGCGACGCCTTTTTCATACAACGAAAACGTGGAGCGTTCGGATAGCGTTACCTTCAAACCCGCTTCGGAAAAAAGCGTGCGCCAGAACGGATGATTTTCATAGTAATTCAACGCGCGGGGAATGCCGAGGGTCAATTGATGCGCGGGCGTATTTTTAAGCGCGTTCGCCGCCGCTTCGGTTGGCACCACGCGCTTGGCAATCTTATTGTATTTAAACGGAAAGATATTGCGACCTTCTTTGGCGGACGTGCCGCGATTGGTAAAGACTTTCTCGCATTTGTTGCCCGAATAAAAGGTATTGCCGTTATCGAATAAATACTTGCGCACGGCGCATTGGTTTTCACAACCCGGACAAATGGTTTCTTCGGTGGCAGGTGTGACCGCCGTGACCAATTCCTCCAAACCTTTTTGAGCATGGGAGGAGGGGGTTCGTCTTGCGTGCAATGCCGCTCCATAGGCGCCCATTAACTCCGGCGCGTCGGTAAAGACAACGTCGCGCCCCGTTAATTGCTCTAACGCGCGCACTACCGCGTGGTTTCGCATCGTACCGCCTTGCACCACAATGTGCGCGCCGAGTTCATCGGGCGTGCGCAGTTTTAATACTTTATACAAACAATTTTTCACGACAGAATAGGCAAGTCCGGCGGCAATGTCGTCTAAAGTGGCGCCTTCGCGCAAAGATTGTTTGACTTTGGAATTCATAAACACGGTACAGCGCGTGCCAAGATCACACGGATTTTTTGCCTGTGACGCGGTTTGTGCAAACGCCTGCGCGGTTTTGCCGAGCGAATTGGCAAAACCTTCAATGAACGATCCGCATCCTGACGAACACGCTTCGTTGATATCCAACCGGGTAATCGCGCCGTTTTCAATGAAGGTGGCTTTCATGTCTTGACCGCCGATGTCAAGAATGAAGGACACGTCAGGATTTAATTTGTGCGCGGCAAGATAATGCGCAATCGTCTCAACCAAACCTTTGTCAAAACCAAACGCCGCACGGATTAAATCTTCTCCATACCCCGTGACGGCCGCAGAGGCGATGCCAAGATGAGGTTTTCCCGCGGCAGTGGCTTTGGCGCGAAATTGTTCAAAACCTTTGATGACGGTTTGCAATGGGTTGCCCGCGTTTTTTTCGTAGTAAGAAAAAAGGATGTTTTCTTCGCCGTCAATCGCCACGATTTTGGTGGTGGTGGAGCCGGAATCAATGCCAAGATAACAACAATCGTCGGCAATGTGCTCAATCGCTTTTCGCGTTAAGGCATGATTGGATTTTTTCTTTTTCCACGATTGATAATCTTCATCGTTGACAAAAAGAGCGGGTAAGGGTTTGCCGTTTGAAATAATGGCATGCGCGGAGCGCTCGTCAGAAAAGCGCGCAAGCATTTCATCTAAGGTTAAGGTGAGACGCGACACTCCTTTGGCGATCGCGCAACCCAACGCCGGAATCAAGGCGGCGTTTTCGGGGATCACGCAATGCGCGTCGGCAACGCCCATGATTTTTTGACACGCGGTGCGCAGAGAGGGAATAAACGCCAGCGGCCCGCCGCACAATAAAAGTTTTTGTTGAATGTCTCGCCCGCGCGCAAGCGTGGTGACGATTTGCAGAGCCACCGCGTGAAACACCGAAGCGACAATATCGGCAGGCGAGACGTTACGCGCCAATAGATTTTGAATGTCGGTTTTGGCAAAAACGCCGCAACGCGAAGCAATCGGGTGCGTGGTTTGTGCTTTTTGCGCCAAATGATCCAGCTCGGACACATCCACGTTCAAAAGGGTGGCGATTTGGTCGATGAAGGCGCCGGTGCCCCCCGCGCAACTGCCGTTCATCCGAATGTCGGGAGCGCGATCCGGGTCAAAGAAAATCATTTTGGCGTCTTCTCCGCCAATGTCCACCAAGGTGCGAATTTCAGGCAGGCGTTCTTTGACGACCGTTGCCGCGGCGATGACTTCCTGTATGAACGGGGTGTGGTAAGCCTCAGACAAACCCATGCCGGCGGAGCCGGTGACCGAGAGTGCCAAACGCGCCTGACTGCCCAGCGTTTCTTTGGCACGTGTCAAAGCGGCGCGTAAACACGCGGCAATATCGGTGTTGTGTCGACGGTATTCGGAAAATACGATGTCGCCGCTGACAGGATTGACCACCACAAACTTCAAGGTGGTGGATCCGACGTCAAGTCCGGCGTGAAATTCAGCGGTGGAAAGCATAATCGCGGTCCCTCGTGGAAGATCAAAGTGATTGGGGAGAAGGCGTGAGTTTCTCACGTTTTACGGAAGAAGTGGCGCGCTTTTTGGGCACTGCCGACTTTTTTTCCGTCGTTATTTTTACCGGCGTTCTAAACATGCTTTTCAATGTTGTAATCGCTACGGATTTATGCTCGCGCATGAAGCGCGAAAAGGCATCTTTGTGATTATTGAAAAAGACTTCATTCAACGCGGGGCGCACCAGAAACGGGAAAATTAACGGAGCGTAAATGCACACAAAAAGATGCGCCAACGGGTTTTTTTCCGGCAGGGCAATCGTGCATTCGTCTCTTAACTGCTGCTCGATTTTGGCCAGTGACCCGAAATTATTGCCGTGCGAACGAATCAAGCCGATCAGGGCGCCGGGGTCTCGTTGGATTTCCACCAGTAAAAAATGCGGATACATCGGGTCTTCCAAGAGTAGATTCAAATAAACGTCAAACACGCGCTCGATTTTGACAATCAGGGGTAAGTCCGTTTCGATAATCGTGTTGATTTTGGGGATGATCTCGCCCACCGTGTTGATCAAAATGGCGCGGAAAAGGGATTCTTTTTTGCGGTAATAGTAATGCAGCAACGTGCGGCTCATGCCGGTTGCTTGCGCGATGTCATTCATGCTGGCGGCGTCCAACCCTTTTTTGAGGAAGACCGCTTTTGCCGCGCGTAAAATCGTCTGTTCAGTATCAACCATAGGGCGCTATATTAGCCGAAAGTTTGACGTGTGTGTCAAACGGAGGTGTAAAGTTCAGGAATCAGGGATCAGAGGTCAGGAATCAGGGGGCAGAGCCCGTCATTTAAGCGCAAGTCGCAGAATCTAAGCCGCTTTTCCTACAAAAAAGTATCGGGCTTTGCCCGTACTTTTTGCTAACTCCAACCGCCCAAACTACCCCATTTTGTTAAACCCCCTTTATACTTGTCATCGATTCATCTATTTTTAGGAGCTACCTTCATGTCTCGTCACGTCATTCGCGTAGGTGATAAAACGACCACCGGCGGAACGGTGATCACGGGAGACCCTTTGGCAAGCGATCAGGAACGCCCCATTGCCCGCAAAGGCGATATGGCGACCTGTCTTTTATGTCGCGTTGGGATTGGACCCATCGCCGAAGGTCAAGAGGGTTGGGAGTTACACGGTCAACCCGTCGCGCTTGAAGGTCATGTGGTTGCCTGCGGTTGCCCTTGGGGGACAAACCGCTTGGTGGGCAGTGCCGACGCGTCTATGGTCGAGTAAAAACGGCGGGAAAACCGGATTGCGGGTCAAGCCCGCAATGACGCCGCCTTTTTGGCGGCGTTTGGATTTT
>JAIRPA010000012.1 GCA_031257235.1 Burkholderiales bacterium
GCGATAATTTTTCTCCGCCATCAATTTCTTTGTGCCCGCCAAACCTTTTTTAACCTTGCCGCCTTCACCTTTGGTATCGGATTCCGCCGCTTTCTCTTCTGCCTTGGAAATCCAGTGAAACCCGCGATGTTTGACGAGGTGATAAATCACTCGCGCCCATTCTTCGGGGGAAAGTAGACGATTTAACCCTGCCACGCGCAATTGCCAGAGCGTCGTATTGTTGCCGAGCATGTCGATATAGGGATTTTCGGGGGCAAAAAAATCTTCGCTTTCAATCAGCCCGTGCAGTTTTAATAATCTTGCCAGCTTCTTTAACCGCCACGCCCGACGGTATAAACGCCGCCGCGCCAGCCTTGCGGTACGGCGCGTAAGATTCAGCGATTCCCCTTCCTTGGGGGTTTCGGCCTTGTCAAAAGCGCGCACGCCCAAGTTGATGATGCGATCTTCCGCCAAAAGGCACCAGCCCACGGAAGCAATCCCAATATCCAAACCCAATGTGTAAGCCATAGAAAACCTCAATACAACATAATCGGATAAATTTATAGAATATCACTTGCCATTGCCGTGTAGCATATTAAGCCGCTTATCGCTTCATTGTTTTTTGTGTACAAAAGTAAATTTTGCGTGTAGAATGCCTCCCGTTGTAGCTATCCGGGGTGAGAACCGTTACTACAATAAGGTCTTAGACCGAACCCGAATGCCCGACAGCAATGCCGGGCATTCCTTTTTTGTGTTGTTATTTTCCTCGATAGCGGCAAAGCCGTTCAGGGTTCAGGGTTCAGGGATCAGGTATCAGGTATCAGGGATCGTCATTCTGCGCGAAGTCGCAGAATCCATGCTGCCTTTCCTACCAAAAAGTATCCGGCTTTGCCGGTGCTTTTTGGGTGACTTCAACCGGCAAAAAGTAGGGGGTTACTTTTTGCCGAATAAAAAAAGCCCCCTTTATAAAAGGGGGTGGCGGGCGAAGCCTGACGGGGGTTTGCGACGCGCAATGCGCGTCCGCCGCTTTTGGGCGGCGTGTATTCTGCTCGCGCTTAAATGACGGCGTTTCTGATCTCAAATCCCAAATCCCGCATTCCAAATCCCGAATCCCGAATTAAAAACGCATTGGGGTATTTTGGAGGGCAGAAGGCAAAGCCCCAAGCCCGTATTTTTTTTATCGATCCGCTGTTAAAATACTCTGTTTTTTTCTTGCCGGGCAAAAACGGGGCGGCTTAATACCGTGATTTTCTCGATTGTCATTTCCGGCAAGATCAACCACGCGCCCGCTCATGTCGGGCTCTTTTAGCCATTTGTTTTAAGATTCATTTATTTGCCGTTGAGGATAAAACATGCAAACGACGATAGAAACGATAAGCCAATTAGAACGCCGTATGACGTTCGGACTGCCCAAAGCCGGCATTGACGCCGATGTGAGTAAAAAGTTGAAAAACCTTGCCAAAAAAGTGAAATTGGCGGGGTTTCGTCCGGGGAAAGTCCCGATGAAAGTTGTTGAGCAGCAGTATGGTGCGTCCGTACAACAAGACGTTTTGTTGGAACACGTTCAAAAGCGTTTTGCGGAAATTGCCGAAGAAAATCAGCTCCGTTTGGCGGCGTCGCCGCAAGTTGCCCCCAAGGCGGGCGAGAACGCCGATAACGCGGAAGAAATCGTTTTTGAGGCTACCTTTGAGGTTTATCCCGAAGTTCATTTGCCGGACATCACCCAAATAGAGCTCAAACGCCCGACGGTCGATATCAAAGAGGCAGACTTAGAAAAAACGCTGGAAACCCTGCGCAAACAAAGAACCACGTTTAACGCGGTGACGCGCCCTTCGCAATCGGGCGATCGCGTCGTGTGCGACTACGTCGGCACCATCGACGGCGTGGCTTTTGCCGGCGGGCAGGGCAGCGATATGGGGATTGTGATTGGCGCCAATAACGTGTTGCCGGAGTTTGAAAAAGCCGTCACCGGCGCTTCAACCCACGAAGAAAAAACCTTTCCTTTGACCTTCCCCGAAGACTATCACGGGCGTGACGTTGCCGGCAAAACCGCCGAGTTCAAGGTCACGGTTAAATCGGTGTCTGAGCCGGTGTTGCCGCCTTTGGACGAAGCCTTTGCGCGTTCGTTGGGCATTGAAGACGGCAGCTTGGAAAAACTCCGTGACGAAGTGAAAAAAAATCTTTTATTGCAGTTAAAGCACAAAACCGAAGCCTTAGTCAAAGAACAAGTCATTGCCGCCATTCGTGACGGCGCGGAAACCCTGATTCCGAAGTCGATGGTCACGGAAGAAATCCAACGCATGGCGCGACAAATGGCGGATCGCTTAAAACATCAGGGCGTCAAAGAGCAAGACATCAAATTAACCCCGGAAATGTTCCGCGAACAGGCAGAAAAATCCGTAAGATTGGCGCTTGTGTTGGGCGAGGCGATACGCGCCAATCATCTTCAACCCAAAGACGAAGACGTGCGCGCTTTGGTGGCTGAAATGGCGCAAACGTATGATGATCCCGAGGCGGTCATTCGTTGGCATTACGAACACCCGGAACGCTTGTCGCGCTTTACATCTTTGGCGGCAGAGCGTAACTTGGTTTTATGGGCGGAACGCACGGCTAAAGTCACCGATCACCCGATGACGCTTGAAGACGCGATGAAGCCCGATGTTTCGTTGGTCGCACCGCAAACCGCCGACACGGCAAACGCAAAGGAATGATGATGACGAACCTGCGTAATTTAGGGCTCGTGCCCATGGTCATTGAGCAAAGCGGGCGCGGTGAGCGCGCTTACGATATTTACTCAAGACTATTAAAAGAGCGCGTGATTTTTTTGGTCGGTCCCGTTGAAGAAAATTCGGCAAATTTAATTGTGGCGCAAATGCTTTTTTTGGAATCGGAAAATCCCGATAAAGACATTCATTTGTACATCAATTCTCCGGGCGGATCGGTTTCCGCAGGGCTTGCCATCTATGACACCATGCAATTCATCAAACCGGATGTGTCCACCTTGTGTACCGGCATGGCGGCGTCCATGGGCGCGTTTTTGCTTGCCGCCGGTGCAAAAGGCAAACGCTTTGCCTTGCCGAATTCAACGATGATGATTCATCAGCCTTTGGGCGGATTTTCCGGTCAGGCGTCAGACATTGAAATTCACGCAAAGCACATTTTAAGAGAGCGCGAACGCTTGAACCGTTTGTTGTCGGCGCACACCGGCAAGTCGATTGAAGACATCGCGCGCGATACTGATCGGGATAATTTTTTGTCGGCAGAAGACGCTTGCCATTACGGGTTGATTGATAAAGTTCTTTCAAAACGCGAATAGAGCGATGCGTGTTGCGGGTTTGACTAAATAGAGATTGAGAATTAAAGGAAGATAATGGTAGGCGAAAGCAAAAACGGGAGCGTGGTCATGGAAAAATGTTCGTTTTGCGGCAATCCCCGCGCGGACAATCGCCGTTTGATTTCCGGCGAGGCGGACGAAAACGGCAAAGTTTTTATCTGCGATGAGTGCATTCATTTGTCGATGAAGCTACTTCAAGATGCCGGCAAACCGGTCGCCGAGGTCAAAAAAGTTTTGACGCCGCAGGAAATTCGCGCCATCCTCGATCAATACGTGATCGGGCAGGACACCGCGAAGAAAAATCTGGCGGTGGCCGTGTACAACCATTACAAGCGCCTGCGTTCCACCGAAGGCGACGATGATGTCGAATTATCCAAATCCAACATTTTGTTGATCGGTCCCACCGGCTCCGGCAAAACCCTCTTGGCGCAAACCTTGGCGCGTATTCTGGATGTGCCGTTTGTGATTGCCGACGCCACCACGTTGACCGAAGCCGGCTACGTGGGCGAGGATGTCGAAAACGTCATTCACAAACTCTTGCAAAAGTGTGATTTTGACTTGAACAAAGCGCAGCAAGGCATTGTTTATATTGATGAAATCGACAAAATATCAAGAAAGAGCGAATCTCCGTCGATCACGCGCGACGTGTCCGGTGAAGGGGTGCAACAAGCCTTGTTAAAACTGGTGGAAGGCACGGTGGCCTCCGTTCCGCCGCGCGGCGGGCGCAAGCATCCGAATCAGGAAATGGTGTCTGTGGATACCGGCAACATTCTTTTTATTTGCGGCGGCGCGTTCGACGGGTTGGAAAAAATCGTCCAACAACGTTCCGAAAAGGTCGGTATCGGTTTTTCGGCGGAAATTGCCACGGCAACCAGCGACGCGGGCAAACATCTTTTGCACGGGGTTGAGCCGGAAGATTTGATTCGTTACGGGTTGATTCCAGAATTTGTCGGGCGTATGCCGGTGATTGCGGTGTTGGATGATTTGGACGAAGAGGGGTTGATCAGAATTTTGACCGAGCCTAAAAACGCCCTCGTCAAGCAGTACAAAAAACTTTTCAAAATGGAAAATGTCGAACTCGATATCGAGTCCGCCGCGTTATCCGCCGTCGCCAAAAAAGCCTTGGATCGCAAGACCGGCGCGAGAGGATTGCGTTCTATTTTGGAACAGACATTGCTCGATACGATGTACGAACTGCCTTCGCTTTCCCATCTCAAGCGCGTGGTTTTGGATGAAGTTTCCGTCAACCAAACCAAAAAGCCCGTGTACATTTACGACGAAAGCGCGGAAGAAACGCCTGCCGATGTTCCCGCCGATGACGATATTCAACCGCTTTCGGCATAGATGATGGCGAGCTTTACGGGGTTGCGGGTTGATTTTTGGAAAAAAACCACCATCTGCGATGAGATTTAAAACGTTTATAAGGAATCCATGATGACATCCATGATGATGAATGAAGGCACCCCTGCCGAAGAGACACGCCTGCCGTTACTGCCCCTGCGCGATGTTGTGGTCTTTCCGCGGATGACCATCCCGCTTTTTGTCGGGCGTCCCAAATCCATCCGAGCGCTTGAGTACATCGTGGAGAATCGCGTGCCGATGCTTTTGGTGGCGCAAAAAGACGCCGCCAAAGACGAACCCAACGGAGAAGACCTTTACCAAATCGGAACGCTGGCGGTGATGTTGCAGCTTTTTCGCCTGCCGGACGGATCCGTCAAAGCCTTAGTTGAAGGGCGCAAAAGAGTCAAAATCGAACAGGTTTATGAGCGTGACGGTTTCTTTGAAGGCACGTTTTCGGATGTGGTCGAAGAAGAGGGTGAGGCGAGCGAAGTCGAAGCCATGCGTCGCGCCGTTTTGGAGCAATTTGAGCAATACGCGCGTCTTAACAAAAAACTCCCGCCGGAATTGATTGTCTCGATGGGCGGCATCGAAAACGGACAACATCTGTCTGATGCGATCATGGCGCACCTGCCGTTGAAGCTCGAACAAAAACAAGAGATGCTCGAAAAAACCGCGATTTTGCAGCGCTTGGAACATTTGTTGGGCTTGCTTGAAACCGAAGTCGAAATTTTGCAGGTTGAAAAGCGGATTCGCGGTCGCGTCAAACGGCAGATGGAAAAAAGCCAGCGCGATTATTATTTAAACGAGCAAGTCAAAGCGATTCAAAAAGAGTTGGGCGAGGGCGACGATTCCATGTCGTTTGCCGAAATCGAAAAGCGCATCAAAGACGCCAAGATGAGCAAAGAAGCCGAAGAAAAGGCGATGTCCGAATTCAAAAAATTAAAGTTGATGTCACCGATGTCGGCGGAAGCCGCCGTGGTGCGCAACTACATTGATACGCTCACGGGCTTGCCGTGGCGGAAAAAAACCAAGAATAAAAACGATCTTTCCGGCGCCATCAAAACCTTGGATCAAGACCACTACGGCTTATTGAAAGTCAAAGAGCGGATTGTGGAGCATTTGGCGGTACAAAACCGTGTCAAACATTTAAAAGGCCCGATTCTTTGTTTGGTCGGGCCTCCGGGGGTAGGCAAAACCTCTTTGGGGCAATCCATTGCCAAGGCAACCGGGCGCAAATTTGTGCGCATGAGTTTGGGCGGCGTTCATGACGAAGCCGAAATTCGCGGGCATCGTCGCACCTACATCGGGTCGATGCCGGGCAAAATTTTGCAGAACATGACCAAAGTCGGCGTTAAAAATCCGCTCTTTTTGTTGGATGAGGTCGATAAACTCGGCTCGGATTTTCGCGGCGATCCTTCATCGGCGTTGCTGGAAGTGTTAGACCCCGAACAAAACGGCACGTTTACTGATCACTACGTGGAAGTGGAGTACGATCTTTCCGACGTGATGTTTGTCGCCACGGCAAACACCTTAGATATTCCGCCTCCGCTGTTGGACAGAATGGAAGTGATCCGATTGTCCGGCTACACCGAAGACGAAAAAATTGCGATTGCCAAACAGTATCTGATCAAAAAGCAAAAGGTGGCGGCAGGCTTGAAAGAAGAAGAATTGATCTTTACCGATGAAGCCATTCGAGACATTGTCCGCTATTACACGAGTGAAGCCGGGGTGCGCGCGTTGGAACGCGAAATCGGCAAAATCTGCAGAAAAACCGTCAAGGGCTTGCAGTTGGACGAATACAAAGATCGTCAAGCCGGTGAGCCTTTGAGCATCACGCCGGACTTGTTGGAGCATTACTTAGGCGTGCGTCACTACACCTACGGGCTTGCCGGCAAGAAAAACCAAGTGGGGCAAGTCACCGGTTTAGCGTGGACGGAGGTGGGCGGCGATCTATTAACGATCGAAGCGGTGATTGTGCCCGGCAAAGGAAGCACCACCACCACCGGCAAACTCGGCGACGTGATGAAAGAATCGATTCAAGCCGCCTTGTCGGTGGTGCGCGCGCGCAGCGTGACCTTGGGCATTGATTCCGATTTTTATCATCGAAGCGATTTGCACATTCACTTGCCCGAAGGGGCAACCCCCAAAGACGGACCTTCCGCCGGCGCGGCGATCTGCACGGCGTTAGTCTCGGCTTTGACGGGGATTCCCGTTCGTTGCGACATTGCGATGACCGGCGAGATCACCTTGCGTGGCGAAGTTTTGCCGATCGGTGGGTTAAAAGAAAAATTATTGGCAGCGGGGCGGGGCGGCATTAAAACCGTTTTAATCCCGGAAGAGAATGTCAAAGATTTATCCGAAGTGCCGGAAGAAATAAAATCCCGCATTGAAATCAAGCCTGTTCGTTGGATAGATCAAGTATTGGCTTATGTTTTGGAACGTCAACCGGTGCCTTTGGTGAAGTCTGACGATCCTGCCGATAAAGTCGGTTTTCCGGTTCGTGATGAAGGGTCGGAAGAAAAAAGGCTGAAACATTAAAATCCTGCAACATTCGTTGAAAAGGTCGTTAATTTTTCGCCCTTTGGGTGATAATACGTGTCCGCGTGTTTGCCCTTTGAGGCAGTGTGTGTTTTGAATTTTTTTGGTGCGCGGACGTGACTGACGGATTTTACGGGTCTTTAACGTTTGTTTTGAAGAAGAGATGCTTCTTCGTGGTGTATTTTTTTATGAAAGGATGATTGATGAGAAAGAGCGAGTTGGTAGAAGCGATCGCCACCGGTGCGGATATGTCTAAAGCGCAAGCGGAGCGCGCGCTTCAAGTGACGCTTGATGCGATTACCCAAGAGTTGAAAAAAGGGGAATCGGTGACTTTGGTGGGCTTTGGCACCTTTTACATAGCCGAAAGACAAGAGCGCACGGGCTTTAATCCGCGTACCAAAGAACCACAAGTGATCCCGGCTTCAAAAGTTCCTCGTTTTAAGGCTGGCAAATTATTAAAAGAATCTGTAAAATAACGCACTTTGCGTCAGGCGGGAAAATCCAAAGAGCAATCGGGAGACAAACGCTAAAAGACGGGTGCTTAGCTCAGTTGGTAGAGCGTCGCCCTTACAAGGCGAATGTCAGGAGTTCGAGCCTCTTAGCACCCACCAAATGAACGCAATACGGGTTTAAAGTTATCGTTTGCCTTTAAAGTTGTCGGAGAATAACGCCGAACCATCAACGCAAAGGCAGCAGGGTAAAAAATGTTGTTAGCCGCGATGAAAAGCGCGGCATCGAATAAGGAGTGGTAGTTCAGTTGGTTAGAATACCGGCCTGTCACGCCGGGGGTCGCGGGTTCGAGTCCCGTCCACTCCGCCAATGAAATCAACGGGTTGACGATTCATCGTCGGCCCGTTTTTCTTTCCACGTCGCCAATCGCGGCGCGGCTCCGGCCGGCGATTCCGGGATGGGTCGATTGGCTCTACAATGCCGCCATGACTCCTCGCTACT
>JAIRPA010000083.1 GCA_031257235.1 Burkholderiales bacterium
GCATGTATTGTGCTTTGTTTACAACAGGCATCATATTAAGTCATTAAACTTACAAACAATAGGATAGCACCTTGAATATCTTTTTAGTCAGCTCTGATACGTCTCGCCCCGTTCGTGCAATGGTTTTTGGATGGCGTAGCCTCGTGGTCACGATATTTGCGGGGCTTTTGCTTTTACTCGTTTGCGTGGCCGGCGCAAATTATGTCCTTATCCGCTGGGCGGCGGCAACCAATCATCCCTGGTTGCAGTCCATGGTTTTGTCCGAACAGCGCGAAGAAGCGGCAAAAGTTCGGGAAAACGTCAACGGACATTTAAGTGCGATGGCAAAAAGGCTGGGTGAGTTGCAAGCCCAAATGTCTCAAGTTGAATCTTCAACAGACCGCATCGCCAAATCGGTGGGCATTACCACCAAATCGGAATCTCCCGATTCTGCCTTGGGCGGCGCGGAAGTCATGCCTCAATCTTTCAACGCGACCGAAATCGGAACGATGATTGACGAGCTGACCCAAAAACTATCCGAGAGCAGTAATCAGGTTGACGTGTTTGATGCCCTCATGGCAGAGAACAAAGCCAACCAAAACTTTTTCCCGTCGAAAAAACCGGTGGACGCCGCGTGGCGCTCGTCGAGTTTTGGCTGGCGCGTTGACCCCTTTACCGGTCGCAAGGCGTTCCACGAAGGTTTAGACTTTGCCGCAGAGTCCGGCACGGTGGTCGTAGCGGCTGCGAGCGGTAAAGTGATCCGTGCGAACGCGCTTCCGCAATATGGTAAACTCGTCGAGATTGATCATGGCAATGGTTTAACCACGCGGTACGCGCACAATTCCGAGCTTTTGGTCAATGTGGGAGATGTTGTTGAGCAAGGACAGGCAGTTGCCGTTGTCGGTTCAACGGGTCGCTCCACAGGAACGCATTTACACTTTGAGGTACGATTAAACGGCGTCGCGCAAAACCCGTTGCGCTTTCTTGAAGGCAAAAAAACGCGTGGCAACGTTTGAGTTTTTCTAATCGGATCAAACATATGGGGGTGAGTCGTTTCTCATCCCTTTTTTCTTTTTATAGACATCGCTTTTATGTTAGGCAATATCCTTACCCGTATCTTCGGAAGCCGCAATGAACGACTGTTAAAACAGTACCGGCAAACCGTCGGCAAAATCAATGCGCTTGAGTCTTCAATCAGTGCGCTTTCCGATGCCGATCTTCGTGAAAAGACCACGTATTTCAAAGAACAAATCGCGCAAGGCAAAACCTTGGATGACATTCTTCCCGAAGCCTTTGCGGTTGTCCGTGAGGCATCGCGCCGCGTTCTTCAAATGCGTCACTTCGACGTGCAACTGATCGGCGGAATGGCATTGCATTACGGCAAGATTGCCGAAATGCGCACCGGTGAAGGTAAAACGTTGGTGGCAACCTTGCCGGTTTATTTGAACGCGCTTTCGGGCAAAGGCGTGCATGTGGTCACGGTGAACGACTATCTCGCGCGACGTGACGCCGAATGGATGGGGCGCATTTATCGCTTTTTGGGCATGACGGTTGGCGTTAATTTATCAAGAATGCCGCACGAAGAAAAACAAATTGCGTATGCGGCTGATATTACTTACGGCACGAACAACGAATACGGGTTTGATTACTTAAGAGACAACATGGTGATGTCTGCCGCCGGTCGCGTACAACGTTCACTTCATTTTGCGGTCGTCGATGAAGTGGACTCCATCTTAATTGATGAAGCGCGCACGCCTTTGATTATTTCGGGGCAGGCGGACGACGATATTGGGCTCTATCATCAGTTGAATGCCATTGCGCCTCAGCTGATTCGTCAGACCGAAGAAAAAGGCGCGGGGGATTATTGGGTTGATGAAAAGGCGCATCAAATTTCGTTGTCTGAAGAAGGGCATGAGAAAGCGGAACGCATTCTTGAAAAAGCCGGGCTCATTGCCGCAGGAGAAAGTTTGTACGACAGCGCGAATATCCGGCTCATGCACCACTTGAATGTGGCGTTACGCGCGCACGCGCTCTTTCACCGCGATCAACAATATGTGGTGCAGAACGACGAAATTATCATTGTTGATGAATTCACCGGTCGCTTAATGCCGGGGCGTCGCTGGTCGGAAGGCTTGCATCAAGCGGTTGAGGCAAAAGAAGGCGTGAAGATTCAGCAAGAGAATCAAACCTTGGCTTCCATCACCTTCCAGAATTATTTCAGAATGTACGACAAACTTTCGGGGATGACCGGGACTGCCGACACGGAAGCCTTTGAATTTCAGCAAATTTATAATCTTGAGACGGTTGTGATTCCGACGCACCAACCGATGATCAGAAAAGACATGAACGACTTGGTGTATCGCACTTTTGATGAAAAAGTAGAAGCGATTCTTGCCGACATTCGCGATTGTCACACACGCGGGCAGCCGGTGTTGGTCGGCACAACCTCTATTGAAAACTCCGAACTTTTGTCTAATGTTTTAACCAAAGAGAAACTGCCGCATCAGGTATTAAACGCAAAGCATCACGAAAAAGAAGCGGAAATCATCGCGCAGGCAGGGCGCGAAGGCGTGATCACCATCGCCACCAATATGGCGGGGCGCGGCACCGACATCGTTTTGGGGGGCGCGATTGATCCGCTATTACTGAAAATCCGCGAAGACGAAACGCTTTCCGATGCAGAAAAAGAAGAAAAATGCCACGCCGAAAAAATCGCGTGGGCGGCGCGTCACGAAAAAGTCATTGCCTTGGGCGGATTACATATCGTCGGCACCGAACGTCACGAATCCCGCCGCATTGACAATCAATTGCGCGGGCGCTCAGGGCGTCAAGGCGATCCCGGTTCCTCCCGCTTTTATTTGTCGCTTGAAGATCAGCTCCTTCGTATTTTCGGGGGCGAACGTTTAAGCGGCATCATGCAACGGCTCAAAATGCCCGAAGGTGAGCCGATCGAACACCCAATCATCAATCGCTCCATTGAAAAGGCGCAACATCGTGTGGAAACACGAAACTTTGATATTAGAAAAAATTTGCTGGAGTTCGATGATGTGGCCAACGATCAGCGGCGCGTGATTTATTTTCAACGCAATGACTTATTAGAGTCTGAAGAAATTGCCGGCACGATCAAAGAAATGATTGCAAGTGAAATGCAAAACGTGATCAATCGCTACGTCCCGCCGGAATCGGTGGAAGAGCATTGGGACTTAAAAGGGCTTTCTACCGCCCTTGCCGGCGAATATCATCTGGCAGGCATCGACGCCGCGGCGTGGATGAGCGAAAAAACCGAACGAACTCCGGACGATTTGGCGGCACACATTGCCCAACTTGCTCTTGAAAAATGGACGGCGCACGAACCTCAAATCGGTCCGGAGAACATGCGGCAGTTTGAGAAAAACTTAACCTTGTCGTTGATTGACAAACATTGGCGTGAGCATTTGTCTGCCTTGGATCATTTGCGCCAAGGGGTAGGTTTACGCGGATACGCGCAGAAAAACCCGAAACAAGAATACAAACGCGAAGCGTTTGTGCTTTTCTCGTCGATGCTTGACCGCATTAAGTCCGATATTGTGCATATTTTGTTGACGGTCAAAGTGAGAACCGAAGCCGACGTTGAGGCGGTTGAGGAGCAACAACCCAACGTCTCGAATGTTCGCTATCAACATGCCGCCTACGAAGATGCTCTTTCGGATCAACCTCCGGACGACGCGGACACGCCGCCTTTTGTGCGCGCCACACAAAAAATCGGACGCAACGATCCCTGCCCGTGCGGTTCGGGGAAAAAGTACAAGCAATGTCACGGAAGAATCGCTTGATTTGTTTTGTCACAAGAAGCGGGCTTTGATGCCGGCGTTTGCAAAGCTCTCTTCTTGTTTACGCCTGCCACTGCTATAATGCCAGCCCATGCCGACATAGCTCAGCCGGTAGAGCAACGGTTTTGTAAACCGAAGGTCGCGGGTTCGATTCCTGCTGTCGGCACCATCTTGCATCCGTGATCAGGAGTCAGATGAATGGTTTTATTCCTCTTCAAATGAAAAGTCGCTTCTAATCTTTCCTTATACCCCGTCCCGGAAAAAAGAAAACGCCCATGCTTTCCATTGTCTTGGTTCAACCCGAAATTCCACCCAACACCGGAAATGTGATTCGCCTTGCCGCCAACACCGGCGCGGCTTTGCATTTGGTTGAGCCGCTGGGCTTTCGTCTGGAAGATCGCGCTTTGCGGCGCGCGGGGTTGGACTATCACGAGTACGCGCGCGTCAACACGCACGCCGATTGGGATGCCTGCAAAGCCGCCATTTTGGCGTCCGTGGCGGGTGCGCCGTCGCCGCGCTTCTGGGCATTGACCACCAAAGGCGCGCAATCCCTGTATCAAGCCGAATTTCTGGAAAACGATGTCTTGGTTTTTGGGCGCGAGACCGCCGGATTACCCGACCACGTGTTGGCGGACATCGCCCATCACGCGCGAATCAAAATTCCGATGCGGCGCGAACAACGTAGCCTTAATTTATCCAACGCCGTCGCCGTTGCCGTTTACGAAGCATGGCGACAATTGCGTTTCAAATAGACACTGCCATGAATCCCCCCATTTTCATCACCGCCGATCAAACCCTTACTGCCGACCAATACGTTGCCCTATTGCGATCCAACTCTTTGGGCGCGCGCCGCCCCATTGACGATCTTGCGCGAATCACCGATATGTTGCGTCACGCCAACCTTATCGTGACGGCTTGGGAGGGCGACGTTTTAATCGGCGCGGCGCGATGCGTCACGGACTTTGCGTATTGTTGCTACATCTCCGATCTTTCGGTGGATGATCGCCACCAAAAGCGCGGTATCGGCAAACAAATCCTTTCAAAGATTCAAACAAAACTCCACCCAAACGCCAAATTGATTCTGCTCGCCGCGCCGGACGCGGCCACTTACTATCCGCACTTAGGCTTCACAAAACACGCCTCCGCTTGGGTGCTTAGCGCCTCCGCCGATCTTCTTGAAACCAAACCCTAAGCCTCTTGCCAAGCAAAGTTCGGGGAGCCCCCCTTTGGACGAAATTTGGAGGTTGGGCTAAGCTCTTTCGTTGTAACAAAACCCTATTTGTTCCGCTGTTTGATAACTCATCTTCATCTCATCGCCCTTTGCGTGTCACAAAGTTATAAAATTCAACCCTGTGTGCTTAATTTGTGATCGTTGTTATAATTCGCTTGCATGAAGCAAAATAGGGAACCTCCCCGATTTTGGAACAAAAAAGGAAAAATATGCGCGCTCTGGTGCTTGAAGACGATGCCGCACAAGGCAACGTATTAGTCTCTTTGTTACAGGATGCCGGTTATGAAGTTCAGTGGTATATGAACGGCTACGAAGTCATTCGCGTGTTAAGCCGCGAGCCTTTTGATCTGGTTTTGTTGGATTGGTGGACGCCGGGCGCGTCCGGGCGCGAGGTCTTGGACTGGATACGCGAACAGTTAAAAGACCCGCTTCCGGTGATCTTCATTTCTCAACAGAACGATGAAGCGTCGATTGTCGATGCGTTGACGCATGGCGCGGACGATTACCTTTCCAAGCCGATTCGCCCGACCGAGTTGATGGCAAGAATCGCTACCGTGAAAAGGCGTCAAGGTCGTCCGGTCAACGTGCCTTCGGTGTTGCGCGTGGGTCCGGTCACGGTAGATAGAACCGCACGTCATGTGTTGGTCAAAGGGCAAATCGTTGAATTAACGCAGAAAGAATTTGACCTTGCGTGGTTTTTGTTGAGCCACATCGGGCAGCTTGTTCCGCGCATTCAAGCCCTGCAAGCCGTCTGGGGCGGAGAAGAGCCTTTGACATCGCGCACGCTGGACACGCACGTGAGCCGACTGCGCCGAAAACTCAACTTAACGCCGGAGAACGGTTTTCGTTTGGTTTCGATTTACAGCTACGGGTATCGCATTGAATTGATTGATGAGCCGGACAGCACCCGTCACTGACGGATTCGGCAAAGTTTGGGCGAAACGCGCGAAAAAAACGGATTGCGGGCGAGGCAAGCCTCGCCCCTACACAAAAAAGTATCCGGCTTCGCCGGTACTTTTTTGCAAATTCCAACCGGCAAAAAGTAGAATTTCACTTTTTGCCGAAATTACCCCCGGTGGTCGCTTTCCTTTAATCGGAAATAAAACGTGGAGCCGTGGCCCACTGCGCTGTCTATCTTTAACATGCTCCCGTGGCGATCAATCACGGTGCGAACAAACGCCAAGCCCAACACAAGCCCTGTTTCTTGCGCTCCGCCGTTATCGCTGCGCATTCCCAAAAGGTGGCGTTGTGCGTCACGCGACAAACCCTGCCCTTGGTCGCGCACCGCAAAATCCCAATATCCGTTGCTGTAAATAAGGCTCACCGTGACCTCTGAATCCTCCGGGCTAAACTTAATCGCGTTGTGGATTAAATTTGAAATGGCGCGTGACAGTAAATTTGCGCTGCCTTTCACAAACGCCGTTTGTTCATAGTTGCGCTTCACTTTGACTTTCCGCTCCGCCGCAAACGTCCATAAAGCGTCGATTGCCTCGTCAATCAAAGAGGTCAGCTCCAGCTCTTTGAACGAACCTGCGGTCAATGACGAGGCTTTTGCCATTTGGACGAATTCTTCGGCAAGTTTGGAGGTTTTCTGCGCATAGCTTTTGATTTGTGAAAAAAGCTCGTCGTCGTTGACGTTTGCTTTTTTCCGCGACCGCATTTCAATCAGCGCGATGATAGCCGACTGCGGCGAACGCATGTCGTGCGACAAGAAATGTAAAAAGTTTTCACGCTCCACGCTCGCGCGCTGTAAACGTTCGCGCGTTTCCCGCAAGGTTTCGAGACTGCGCACCACCGGTTCGGGAGACAAGGTAAACGACGCGCTCATGGTGGTCAGCATCGTGCCTTGTTGTCTCAACAACATATTTTCCTGTTGAAGGAAAAACAGCACGGTTGCCAAGCGTCGCCACATCCACAAAGGATACGCGCACGCCGCGCACACCAAAAAAGACGCAGGGGCAATTTGCCATTGAAAAACCCCCAGCGCCACGCGCATGCCGACAATCCCCAAGCCGATAAAAAGTAACGTCACCAGAATGCAAATGCTGGGCGGAGATCGAAAATACACCAAATACAAAAACGTTAATCCTATGGACGCGAAAAGCCAATTCATCGACCACGGCAACACGCGAATATTGATGCCTTCGCGCAGACCTTCATACGTGGACATGATGATTTCTATATTAGACACGGGTGTCATGAAGCCTGATTTCGGCGTCGCAAAAACCTGTTCCACGCGCGATGCGGTTGTGCCGATAAAAACCACGCGATCCGTCACGGCGCTGTCGGGAATATCGCCGGTAATCCAGCGCCAATAAGAATACGACGAATAGTGTTGCGCGCCGCCGGAATAAGGAATGTGATACCAAAACTGATAATCTAATTCGGCATTGGGCTTTAGGCTGGATTCAAACAACACATCTCCTAATCGGCTCACATCTTTATCGGGGTCGGTAATGCGCAGTAACGCCAGCGCCGCGTGCGGCTCTAAATGATTGCTCGCTCCGGCAAACAAAAAGGTCGCGCGTGTGACCCCGTCGGGGGACGCAATAAATTCTTTGTGTCCTTTGGCGGCAACCGCGCGATCCATCGCCGGCAAGGTTTCGCGTTCTTCGATCTTTTGACCGTTGGTATTAAACACCACGGGGATCACGACACTTCCGTTGCTGTTGATCGCGCGGGCGGCGGCGTCATCCACCACGGCAGAATCTCTTGTCACCGCCTCAAAGTTAAACGGATAGTCTAAATAAACCGCTTTTGCCCGAGCTTCGGTCAGCCTTTTGAGGGCGCGGGTGTGCGCGCGCATCATGATGTCGTGCGACCAAGGCAAATGCCCCATCCGCTCCAGTGTTTCGTTGTCGATTTCAATCAACACCATATCTTCGGGAGCTTCGCGGGAAAAAGTATTGAGCGCGTTATCGTATAAAACGTTATTGAGCCCCGAAAACCAATTATTAAGATAAGAGACCAAACAAAACACCACCGCTACCACGATGAAGATCACGCATTCCAATAAAGGGCTTGCCCGTCGATTAAAGCGCGACGAAGTCTCTTTACGTCTGAAGCGCCTGAGTAACGAAGAGAAAAAAGGTGTGCCGTGTGTTGTCATGCAATCGTTTTCGGTTTTGGGTTTGTCCTTTTGCGTTCAATCTGTGGTTTGCTCCTGCCTTCGCCCGTATCTTGGCGTGATTCACGATCCGCCCGACTTGATGCGACTTTGCAAATTCCCCTTATTTTGCGTCATTGTGGCGATCGAAGGAAGAGACCTGCCGACATCCAACGCGCGCTTGATACCCTACCACAAAAAAAAGGGAACACCTTTTTGGTGTTCCCTTTGGGATGAACGGTTAGGATTCAGCGAATCCCTCCGTGACCCTGTTACTCCCAAGCAAGTTCGGGGCGTTTCTCGCTTGCATTCCACCTCCAAACGGAAGCATCAAAGCCCAAGCTCGAAATCCAGAAATTGTTCAGGTCTTGTTGGGTGCTGCCCACCGAAACGCTACGGTCGCCGGACATATGTGTGGTCACGCCCAAGGATGAGCTGTGGAACGCATTCATCACGACCATGTTGCTGGTGGTGCTCCACGTTCTGGCGTAGGGCGCGCCTTTCGACGCGGCACCGGTCATGGAAGCGTTCAAACCCGCGGTGTTCTTGAGTGTCCACGTGCCGCCGCCGTCAAAGCCGACGATCGTGCCCACCAAGCCTTTAACCGGATCGTTTGAACCGAACAAATTGCTGGTCGTAAAGCAGTTTTCAATCAAGGCGCCATCGTTGTACACGCTACCCGCAATGCCGCCGATTTCTCTGTAGCCGTTGCTGTCCGAGGACACGACACGGTTAGAAATATCACCGGCGCTGTAGCTATTTTTGACCACACCATTGACGGCGATACGCCCGACAATCCCGCCGGCGTACCCGTTGTTGTTGGGTCTGCCTGCCCCCTGCCCGCTGTGTTCCAACGTGACGTTGCCCAAACTGGCCACTTCTTCAACCGTCCCGTTTCTGTGGTCGCCCACAATGCCGCCAATCGCGCCGATGATGTTATAAGACGCGTTGATGATGAGCTTGATGTCTGCATCGGATTTGCTTCTGATGATGGTGCCGCCATCATTGGTGCCGGCAATACTGCCCATATACACGTTGCCGCTTCCGATGGCCGTATATTCAAACGACCCTTCGACGATGACATCTTTGATCGTGCCGTTGTTCTTGCCGACCAGACCGACGTATTCATCACCATTGATGACCAGCGGGGTAATCGTATCCACGTTATCAAAGATCACCGTGTGACCGTTGCCCTCCAGCGTTCCGGTAAAGCCGT
>JAIRPA010000089.1 GCA_031257235.1 Burkholderiales bacterium
CCATGTATTCCGACGGAGGGAATTTTAAAGATCACAATATTCATCGCGCTCTTTTGCGTCGCGGCTATCGCGGCATGGGGGGCGAATGGTTTGCCTGCACAGTGGACGACTTAAAAGCGGCGTATATTGCCGTGCGTGACCGGGTAGAAAATATCGAAAACCGCGCACAAGACTTTGACATGCGCCCTGAACAAGAAGAAGCCGTCACCAAAACAATGACGTATTTTGAGCAAGAGAGACACAGACAAGCGGCTCATCCTTCACCGGCACGGCGCGCCAAATTCCTCTGGAACGCAAAAATGCGGTTTGGCAAGACCTTTGCCGCTTACCGGCTCGCCAAGAAAATGGGGCTCAAAAAAATATTGATATTAACGTTCAAACCTGCTGTTGAAAGCGCGTGGGAAGAAGATTTAAACACGCATGTTGATTTTGAAGGGTGGCAATTCATCAGCCGAAAATCAACATTGACCTGGAAAGCTGCCGATCAAAATCGCCCTATCGTCTGTTTTGGTTCTTTTCAGGATTATCTTGGTAAGAATGAAGCCGGCGGAATCAAAGCCAAAAACGAATGGGTTCATACCACTCATTGGGATTTGGTGATTTTTGATGAATACCACTTCGGCGCGTGGCGGGAAAGCGCGAAGCATTTGTTTGAATCCGAAGATGAGGATAATTTTGACGCGCTGGACATTGAGCGTTACGCCCACGAAGAAGCCGGCAACACCATAGACGAATCCTTTTTACCGATTACAACCTCCCGTTATTTGTATCTCTCCGGCACACCCTTTCGCGCGATCAACACCGGTGAGTTTATCGAGGAACAAATTTATAATTGGACATACTCCGATGAACAACGCGCCAAAGAAAATTGGGATAAGTCGTCAAAGACTCCTAATCCTTATGCCGCACTTCCTCGCATGGTGTTGATGACGTATAAAGTCCCCGAAAGCATTCGCAAAATCGCACAACAGGGAGAGTTCGATGAGTTTGATCTCAATGTATTCTTTCAGGCAGAAGGTCTTGGCGACGATGCAAAATTTAAGTTTGAGGATTATGTACAGAAGTGGTTAGACCTCATACGCGGCGCTTATTTACCCACAACCGTGGATGATCTCAAGCTCGGTGCGAAAAAGCCGGAAATGCCTTTCTCCAACAGCAGACTTTTGTCTATATTGACGCATACGTTGTGGTTCTTGCCGAATGTGGCCTCCTGTTTTGCGATGAGAAACCTCCTACGCAAGAAAAACAATACTTTTTTTAACGACTATCAAATCAACGTGTGCGCAGGAACAGGTGCGGGGATAGGGTTATCGGCACTAAAACCCGTGCTGGATTCCATGGGCGACCCTCTTAAAACCAAAACCATCACGTTGTCTTGCGGCAAACTCACCACAGGGGTTACGGTAAAACCTTGGACGGGTATTTTCATGTTACGCAATTTATCCAGCCCGGAAACGTATTTTCAGGCGGCGTTTCGCGTACAAAGCCCGTGGACAATCGATACCGACACCAACACGCGGGAAATTTTAAAACGTGAATGTTATGTGTTTGATTTTGCATTGGATCGCGCTTTAAAACAAATTGCCGATTACAGCTGTCAGTTGGACATTAACGAGAGTAACCCGGAGAAAAAAGTAGAAGCGTTTATTAACTTTTTGCCTGTTATTGCTTACGACGGTTCATCAATGACACAAATCAACGCCGCTGCCATCTTAGAAATTGCCATGGCGGGCACTTCGGCAACCTTGCTTGCCCGACGTTGGGAGAGTGCTTTACTTGTCAATGTGGACAACGATACTTTACGCCGCTTAATGGCAAACGAAAGCGCGATGAACGCGCTCATGAGCATTGAGGGGTTTCGTAGTTTGAATGCCGATATTCAAAACATTATTATTGCGTCCGAGCATGTCAAAAAAGCCAAAACCTCAGGCGAAAAGCTCACTAAAGGCGAAATCAAAGAGCTTTCAAGAGAAGAGAAAGAATATAAATCTAAGCGCAAACTCATCCAAGAAAAACTCATCAAGTTTGCAACGCGCATTCCCGTGTTTATGTATTTGACGGATTTTCGGGAACATCGGTTAAAAGACGTGATTACCCAATTGGAGCCGGGATTGTTCAAGAGGGTCACAGGGTTGAATATTAAAGATTTTGAATTGCTTGTCTCGCTTGGGTTATTCAACGAAAACCTGATGAACGATGCCGTGTATAAGTTTAAGTGCTATGAGGATTCCAGCCTTTCTTATGCGGGCATCGACAAATACACGCAGGGCTCGGTCGGAGGTTGGGATACGGTCATCACGCGGGAAGAATACAACCGACTTTATGCGTTACAGCAAAGGTCGATGTAAATGTTGCATCAAGCGGGTTTTTACATGCTGCCCAAAAGGGGCGTCATTCTCAACTTGATCCGCAATCCGGTAGAAGATTGTGTCGCGGCTCGCGACACCATTGACCGTCGGCGTTACATGAGGGTGCGTTTGCGCGGGGGATTGTCGCCGCTTTCTAAAGCCGATTGTTTGATTTTTTGGACGTACTCCAGCGCTTTGATTTGATCCCATTCTTCACGGATTTCCCGCGTGCGCTCCCTTCCGTCTAAAAAGCGCGTAAATTCGTCTTCATCGTAAGGAATCAGGGCGACTTCGTGTTGCATCAAAATCCCGATTTCAGAGAACGCGCTTTGCATCGGACGATGATAAATCGCCTCCATATTTTGTTCGCGGATAAAATCTTCCTGACGCTCATACCAAAACGTGACGTAGAGCTTCGACCCCGGTTTGACGCCTTGCGCAATATCCTCTTTGCCTCTTTCAAAGAATTTGACCATGATCGATCTTCGCCAACCGATAAGGTCAATCATCTTTTCATGAACGGATTCGGGGATCGGTGCGTTGCCTTCTTCCCACGCGCGCCATATGGCAACATCGACCTTGCCGACCAAAGTCGCCGCCTCTTCAACGGAGTAAAACAACGATTCCCGCGCTAATTTGAATTTAAGAGCTTGCATGGGCAGTCCTTCAGAATCAAGAAAAGCTAAACAAACAAAAAGATGATCCGCGTTGACGGGTGACGCGCCATTTTAAACCAAACATTATCCGCAATTTCTCACTTCGTTATTTATTCGGCGTGGATTCTGCGACTTCGCTTCGCTTGCGCTTAAATGACGAGATGTGGGATTGCGGAGGCGAAGGTTGAATTCTGTATTTTGCAATAACAAAAAAACCGGATTGGGTTTCGGAAATCAGGGATCAGAGGTCAGGTATCAGAAACGCCGTCATTCTGCGCGTAGTTTGCTTTAGCAAACGTAGTCGCAGAATCCACACCGCCTTTCCTACAAAAAATCGTCGGGGTCTCCCCGCGATTTTTGGGAAAATTCACACCGCCAAAAAGTAGGTTTTTACTTTTTGGCGAACGTACCCACCACAATCGGCGGAATCCACCGAACGCGCGAATCTTTGCGTCCTTGCCCCACGTGGTACAAGTGCCAATGCGCCGTGCGGATGTGCGGACGCGGCGAGGCGTGAGTTTTGCCGTCCCCTGCGGGCTTTTGATCCTCTTCGCTTTGATAGGTGCGGATTAACTTGCCCACCTTCGCGCCCACGTTATAAATTTTGGTTTTGGTCGCGGGAAACAATTGAAACCCCTGCTTGGTTTTTTTCAAAGCAGGACGAGCGGGCGACGTTCCCGCCACCACGCCCTCAATGTCGGGTTCGGCGGAGCAAAAGTACAAAGCGCAGTTGATGAAAAATTTTAACCGCCCCGCAAATTCGGTTTTAAATTTTTCGAGCTGTTCAGGTGACACCGAAGGAAACTCACGAACCGTATTGGCGCAGATTCGTTCCGCTTCCTCCTCCATCGAAATATCCGAAAGACGGAATTGGATCGGGGTAATCTTGGGTTCTGACAACGGCAGGGTGGAGAATAATAATTTTTTCTCGTCCGTGTATTCCATCGTGACAAAGAAACCATAAAGTTGCACCCCTTCAAACCAAGGAGACTGAAAACCTTCCGGCATTTCAATATAAACACAATATTCGGGAAGTCGTTGCAAAACATCTGTGGGAATGTCTCCCGATAAGCTGCTCTTGGTCAGTTCTTCAAGCAAAGTGGCGTCAAAGCGATAACACCCGCGTGTATAACTCCAAGTTTGAGTGATGGTCATGGTTCGGGTTTTAATAAATTCGCTTGGGTGAACCAATTTAAATCCATACTCTTCGGTGACAATGTCTGCCCAAGCATCCCTATCTAAAAAGACACATCCGGGCTGATCGTTCGGTTTTTTTTGAATTTTCTCGCTGACGGCTTTATAGAGCTTGGGATAATCCGCCGTGACATGACTTAACTGTTCATCCGGGGTTTTGGGTTGCAAAATACAGTAATTGTCCATCCAATAAAAAGCCGCGCTTTGGCACAAGCGATGAATACGCGCGTCAAACTCCGGCGCAAAATCCGTCTTTAACGACGCACAAAAAGGCAATTGAGGAATGGGGGGCAACGTATAGGGTATTTGCGGCGACGATGAAAGAGCATTCCAAAGATAATTTGCCGCCGCCTCGGTGGGCACCACAAAAAACGTCACAAGAAGGGTAGGGTGTGGGTTATTCGGTGAAGGCGGCAGGAATAGATCAATCCCTGTTCCGTTATCCGGCAAGATAAATTGTTTAATCAAATATGGGGTTTGTTCCATCGGGCGCAAACTTCCCGCCGGCAGACTAAAGTTTTCCAGCGTGACCTGCATCGCGCTGATGTCTGTGCAAGAGACCTCGCGCGCCCAAGTCGTTATTTTGCCGGTGTTGATGAATAAGTGCGTCAGATGCTTGAGTCGCGGGTACATGAAAGCCAATCCTAAAAGCCTATAAATTGACTGCGCGTATTTGATTTGCTTTGATCCATACGTCTCAACGCACCCGTCTCCCGTCCTTAAATTCAACTTCAGTGACTTCAACTTTCCCGGATTTCCAATAACGGTAATACTTTTTGCTGCCGGTTACGTAGCCATCTTTATAGGGCACCTCGGTGTTGACCACCCTTTCCCCCTTAATTATCAAGTAAGTCCGCGCAATACCATTTAACTTGCCGTTTTCGCAAAATGTTTCAGAGGTCACGTAACCCGCTTTTTTGTTTTTGCTACCCGTTGAGTATTCTCTGACAACAAGGGGTTGTTTAAGAACTTTTTTGCCGCTTGCGTCAAGGCATTCTCCGGTTCGATCATTGATCCTGATGCTCTTTTCACCTTCGAGGGGAGAAGATAGATAACCCAGTATGGAATCAAATTCTTCGTACTCTACTGCTGTTGCGCAGGTAGAGAAAAAAACGATTAAAGCAAATGTTAATAACTTGACGCATTTCATTTTTGTTTCCTTTAAAAGTGCGGCGATGCACTTGATTATCCCTTCTTCGGCGGGACAACGTACAACGTCCCGTCTTTGACATCGAGATTACTGCCCTTCGTGATCACCTTGATTTTCTTACTGCCCGATAATGTCGAAAACTCACCGCTGCCGACTTGGGCGTTGGTTAAATCTAACAGTGTTTCGACACGAGCGTTTTTGATTTCTAAACGACCGATTTTGGCGTCTTTGAGGCTTAATGTATCGCCTTTATAACCATCAATCACCAATGAAGGCAATTTCACGCCTTCAAATTTGAACCTTTCCGCAATGTTCATGTTCGTCAAAGTCACATTGGGGGTTTGTTCCGAACGTGTTTCAAAAAACGCCACTTTGGTATTGATGTTGGTCATTTGAAAGGTTTCACCACGAAGATCAAAACCAATTTTCGGCATTTCGATATTTTTAAAGTGCGTGTTTTTCCCGGATTGATATATATCACTGCCATCATCTCGTCCGTTCAATACGTATTTGATGTCCTCAACAATTAGATTTTCCGTTTTTACCGGGTTATCGCCTTTCTTATAAATGCGAAATACCGGGTCTTTGTTTTTTGTCCCATGAAACTCACAGTTTTTAACCGTGATGCTCTTCAATAAATACTCATACGCATGAATCCAAAAATAATTAGCTTTCATGTTTTCAACGAAAATACTGTCTCTGACGGTATCCGTCGTAAGAAAGGTTTCAAAGGTCGAATTTTTTACGGTCAAGCTCGCCACGTTCGCCGTTACCATGTCAATCTCTTTTTTGAACGTGCACCCTTCGATCGTCACATCGGCAAACCGTTTTGCCGTGCCGCTTCCGCAAGTCAATTTCATGTCTTCAAAGGTACAGCCCTCGTATCGTGTTTTATCGTAGCCGGACACATCAATATGTTTTGCCTTGCAGTTTTTATAAGTCACCTCACCGCCTATCGTGACCGCTCCCCAATTATTCGGTTCGGCATCGGGCTGATCGGTAAAATCGCAGTTTTCAAAAACCACGTTCTCGCACTTGCCCTGAGACATGATGTAAGCCTGACCGCGCGTTTTGCAATTCACAAAGGTCACGTTTTTCATGTCGTGCGCAAAAAAGCCGCAGGCTTGAAATTCGCAGTCTTCAAAAATCACGTCTTTCAAACTTTTTTGCTCAAACCGCTCGTTAAAATCCACATCTTTGAAGTGAATGTTTTCCCATTCCACGTGATCAAACGCGCCGCCGTCAATCGCAATCCCTTGCACCATCAGCACCTTGCCGCCCATCGTCTTTTTGCGCAGTTCCGCGTCTTTTAACATCTCGTAGTGCGGTTTGAATTTATTGACATCAAATTCCATGTGTTGCTCCTTGAAGTAAAACCTAATAAAACCAGCCGTTTAAACCTTTGTAAATCCTTTGATTCTGCGCCATGCCGGGCGTTGCGCCGGCAGCCATGACGCCACGCTCTATTTCTTAGGGAAAATAATATCTCTGGACGGTGGGTACTTTCCCTTATTCAACTTGTTTAACCACTCCCAATTCGGAACTTCGCCAAATTCGGTTTTGGGGCGCTTAATTGTAAAGGCTTTCATGCCCTCCGGTGAGGCGCCGGCTAATGTGACCTCCAGCGGGAAGACCCAAGCGTCGCTGACATCAAAGATGCCTTCCAACTTCCCACCGTAGCCCTGGGGGGCGTGAAACGAAATTTCACAAAACCATGCGATGGCTTTCGCGGCTTCCTCCTCAGACTTTTCGCTTTCAGATCCGCCCAAATCTTCGTTGTCTGAAGCGTCTTTTTTCTTCCCCTCCGCCTTAGGCGCAACCTCTGCTCCTACATCCGCAAACGCCGAATAGGGCAGGGTTAAGTCATAAACCTTAGGGATGAAGGGGCGTTTTAACTTTTTGGAGGCGGCGTCTATGGGTCCGTCTTTACCTGCCATATTGCAGGCGGCCACCACCGACCACGCCGATCCGTCAAACTTGAGCAGTTTAATGTTGGCGACGCAATCCAACGCCGCCAACACGGAGTGAATGGTGACTTTAATCGTGACTTCGTCGTCACTGCCCCCTGCCAAGCCCAACAAGCCTGATTTTGTGGGGTTTTGGATCACATCCTCAAAAACGATCGGGTGGATGTGCTTTTCGGGATGTCCGTTTTCATTCACGAAAAACAAATACTCCGCCGCCACGCACAAGCGCGGCATGTGACCTTTGGTTTCGACTTTGGTGACAAGCCCATCTTCATAGAGCAGACCGGAGGGCTTTAAGTATGTCCAGCCCAACAACTCCCCCCAGAAATTTTGCTTACCCATGATGCCGCTACTCGAACACACCACAAACTGCGTCACATCACTTTTATTCTCCTTGGCAATGGGAGTGGGCATCACTAGCGGATCACAGGCATCTGCCACTTTGACAAATAAAGGTTCTTTGTCCGGCGGGGCAGAGGGCAACTCATCCGAGATCGTCCAAACCGTTTTTTGCAAGGTGCGATCCACCTGCTTTAAAGAGTAAACACCGGCTCTGTGGCTGTGCCCCGAAAAAACGGTGGTGATCCACTTTTCAGGTTGCTTCGCCGCACCGATAGAGCCGTCTTTCATCTCTTTGCCGTCGTAACCGACACAGTTCTCAAAAAACCACGGGAGGTTCTTCTCGCAAGTTCCCCAATTCGCCTGATTCCAACCTGCCTCTTCCACGTTGTTAATGCCCCAATACGGCAAAAAGCCCGGAGATTCGTAGATCGGGCAGAACGTTAATTGATTGACCGTTTGATCGGGATTGGAGTAATTTTGCGGGGGTAAAAAATAGCCTTCTTCGCTGTTGTTGTAACTGATAAACGTGAAATGCGTAAAAAGATAGTATTGACGATCTTTATTGTTCAAGCCTTGAATGATAATCTCTTTTTGCTCGTCGTTGATCGCGTCGCCCGCGCGCGATAAGAATGCCTCACCTTGTTGTTGTCGGGAGGTTTTGGTCAACAAATTACTCAACGCAACATAGGTTTCGTCATCTCCCCAACCTAAGCCCACAAACGGCGAACCGTTGTGTTCAAAATACCAATTCTGCCAAGGCGTGATTAAGTAGGCGATCCAATCAAACCATTCTTTGTGAAAATTAAACGCGGTGACAACCTGCGAATACGTGGGACCATACGTCAAGAAAAGCTCATACGGCGTTAAATTGTGATCGCCGGGGATGCCCTCATCGCCCTTGCGTTCGTGCCATTTGCTGGCTTTGCCGGCGTTTTTCTTGTTATAGATTCCCCAATTGAATTTCGCCCGCTGGTGAAGATCATCGGACAACAAGTGGAATTTTTCCACAAACCCCATCCAGAATGACCACGATTTTCCCAACTCGGCACGCGGAGACACCCCATACTGCATGCGATACGGCTCATGGTTGCCAATCAAGACAAAGCACGGTTTATTACTCGTGCGATAGGCGTCCAACACGGTTGTGTAAAACAACATATGATCCAACCCGCGCACAAAAACATCCTTTTTGTAAAAGTTATTGAAGATGTTGCACATGCTCCAGATGGATTCAACGTTGCTCTCTGCTTTTGCGGGATCAAGGCTTCGATTGTTGTCGTGGTAGTCCCCCGTGAAGAAAATTACGTCCGCCTTATTACAGAGTTGATCCACAATGTCTCTCAACGCCACATAAGCATTGCAAAGTTTTTGTGCCGGAGGAAGCGCGCCGGTGGGGCTGACTTCCGACGCCTTGGCGCCTTCAATAATTGCCGCGTCCGAGCGCGCCAAAGTATAGTGGCGGGAGTTCAAATGAATATCCGAGACCTGACCCATCGTCAACACCGATTTGGTGTTCCTAATGACAGGATGCCATGAAAGCAAAACGTTAGTCACCTTCATGTTTTGGGCGCTCGGAAAATTCATTCCTTCTTCAGCCTCGCCTATTCTTTTGAAATAGGCTTTCTCATCATCTTCCATCTGCTTCATCAAAGCATGATTCAACATGAGGTCTTGCAACTCAATGGATTTAAATCGGGTTTCCCTCAACCAAGGCGGGTAAACCTCCTTTGCATCATTATCACCTTTCTTGAATTTAAGAGCCTCCGACGGAGAAAACAGCCACGCCAAAGTCTGCGCCTTATCATTCACCCCTAAAAACGAGGCTTCGATTTCAATCTCAAAAACATCCGAGAGCGTAAACCCAAATTCTCCGGCGAGCCTTTTATAGTTTTCGACCGTTCGGGTATCCAAAGTGCCAACAATTTTTCCTTCTTTGTTTCTTAAATTGCCCGGTCTGAATTTTCCGATGCGCCAAACGCGAATATGCTTCATGCCCTCTGAGGCATACTTATCGGTTTCATTAAGCCGCCCTTGCTCCCAACCGATGACCTCACTCATCCCTTTGTTGGTGCCGGCATCCATGGGAACAAATCGCAGATGTTGAGAAACCCAGAGATAACCCAGCGGACAATACCAAACATCATCCCTCTTGCCGTGATACCACTTGCTTCGGGAATAGGCTTTTCTTAGCTCCGAAGAGACGGAAACACGGTGCTCTAACTCAGTCATGCTTCTGCGGTGGAAACTGTCATTGGCACAGGCATCCATGACCACGTAAATTCGGATCACCTTGCCCTTGCCATCCCACAAAAGCGGTGTGCCTAATGACGGAAATAAAAGAACCGCCGGAATTTGTTTTTCCGGGTGACATTTTCCATCTTCCTTAGTCAGGTTAAGCCGAGCGTCATCATTCAGCTTCGCCGATTCTTCAAAAGAAATCAGGCTTTTTGTATCCTCTTTGGTGTCTTGCGGTTCTTGATAGGTTTCTTGATTATCCATGCTTTACCTCTCTGTTGGTCTGATCTAAATCTGTGAAACGATTGTGTTGAACATTAAAACGATGTTGCAGTTGCGAAATCTCTTTCGCAGAAAAATTTGCCGATTCGCCCAACGAGGGCGCATCGTTAAAAATCGGTTGACCGGTCAAAGCCATGTCAAACTCCTAAATTGGGTTGGGTTTGGGGCGGTTTGATCGTTGACATCCGCACAAAACCGACAGAATATTCAAGCGTTAGATTTTACCCTATTGTTTACGTCTTATTACAATCAAATCTAATATTCTTTGCTTGCATGACGCAAATTTCGGCTTTTGAACTCAATAAAGACGGGCGAAACAGTTACGAAATCTTTTTTGTTACGCATTCTGCCCGTTGAAAGGCATAATCAAAAAAACTTGGGAGGATTGAAATGGACGGCAACCGCTTAAAAATGACGCGACAATCGTTACATTTTCCGATCGAGGAAATCGCGCCGATTGTCGGCGAAGTTGACGTAATGACATGGCACGGCTGGGAATCCGGCAGCCAACCCGTGCCGAAATATGTCGAACAACGCCTTTTTGAGATGACGGAATGGCGCAGGGAAACCATTAAAACCTACGTGATTTCGTTCAAAGAGGGCGAAAGCAAAGGGTATGAGATTTTTCCGATTCTCTGGTACGACAACTTTGAAGATTTCAGTCGGGAGGAAGGCATCCCCGGCACCTACTTTCATGTCTGGCAGAGCGTGATTGCCGAAGTGATGATGGTCTTCCCGGAAAAGCTGGCTTTGGTTCCGTTTGACCGCGAAGATTATCTGAAGTTTTTGAACGGGCGGACGCCCACCGCCGAAACGCGCAACGAATGGTTTCACCGCGCGGCAGATCATGTGTTGCCTTAGATAGACGTTTGCAAGTCGCAGAATCTAAGCCACCCAAAAGCGGCGGACGCGCAAAGCGCATCACAAGCGGTCTCGACCCGCAATCCGGGTTTTTGTTTTTTCGGTAGGGGCTTGTCCCGTCCCCTCTGATCCCTGAAACCCAATCCGG
>JAIRPA010000103.1 GCA_031257235.1 Burkholderiales bacterium
GAAGCGCATCAACTTGGTTTTAAATTTGTCTTGCCCAAAAAAGAGCGATGGATTATGCGCGGGCTTTCGTTGAGCTTGAACAAAGGCGAGGTCTGCGCGCTGTTGGGCGCAAACGGCATCGGCAAATCCACCTTGATGCGTTTGTTGGCAGGCGCGATTTTGCCTTGTGAAGGCATCATCACCCGACGCGCGCGTGTCGGTTATGTGCCGCAGGCGGTTCATCCTGCCCTGCCGCTTTCCGCTTTAGAGATGACCTTATTGGGGCGCGCGGGTCACATCGGCTTTATGGCATCTCCCTCTTCATCCGACTACAAAGCGGCGTATCACGCCTTAAATCGTGTTCAAGCCGGGCATCTCACCCAACGATCGTTTTCGTCGCTTTCCGGCGGGGAGCGGCAATTAGTTTTGATGGCGCGCGCGTTGGCCTCTGAGGTGGACGTTTTAATTTTAGATGAGCCCACCGCCGCATTGGATTGGCACAATCAGGCGATGTTGATGCGTTTATTGGCAGAGCTTGCCCAAGACGGCATGGCGGTGATGGTGAGCACACACGCGCCGCAACACGCACTTGAATTTGCGCACAAGGCATGCCTCCTTTTTGACGCGAATCATCACGCGTTTGGCGCGCCGGACGTGGTGATGAGTGAAGAAGCGCTATCTTTGCTTTATTCATTGCCCGTGAAGCGTTTGCGCTTTGACGATGTTCGCGGCGGCATCACGGCGTTGCCGGTGTTGAATCCGTGTTGATTCGTGAACCGGCCATCAGGCGTTGACGATCCATTTTATAAAATATTTTTATCAGGGGAAAAACCATGCAGTCGATCCTTTATCTTCGCGGAGTCGGTCACGAAACGCCCGCGTTTTTTGATTTACCCGAAGCCGGCAACATTAAGGCAAAGTTGCCGCGCGAATTAGAACCTTCCGATTTTGATGACTATAAAGCCATTCTGATTCCCTCGCACATCAACCAACGTGCCTTGATTCCGTTTGCGCCGTTCATGGAGCGCTTTTTAAATCGGGGAGGTGTGTTGGTGTTCAACGGGCATTTGGTGTATCCCGTCATTCCGGGGCTTTCCTCTTTTGTGCCTGCCCAAGGCGGACGCTTGGAGGATTTAATCGTCGAGCGCGTCAACAATCATCCGATCTTTGAGGGCGTGAACGTCGATGATCTTTCGTTTCGTCGCGGCGTGGCGGGCTTTTACGGACGCGGCAGCAATCCGCCGCCGTCGGGCGCTTTGATATTGCATCGCTTGAAAAAAGACGGATCGGTCATTGATTGGGTGTGGCATCGACCGGAAGGCGGCGTGATTTTCATGCACACCGGCAACCCGATGTGGATGTTTGTGAATGATGATACTTCTGCCGCGCGCATCGCGCCCCGGCTTTTGGTGTGGGTGAATACCTTATTAGGGAATTCGATGGACGACATTAAACGTTTGATGCCGGCGCGCCCGTTGTGCGACGGTAAATGTGCTCAAAAAAGAATGTGTTGTTAAAAAAAGGCTTGGGGCAAAAGGAATCGCTTTCGACAAAAACGATGTTTTGCCCGCGCACAAAAACTTAAAGGAAAAACCGATGAACATAGCTTATATCGACGGAGGAACCTACTATCATCACGATACGTTCCATGATCCCGAACTCAATCCGTATTTTGCCGCGAATATATACGCGCCGGAATTGTATCAAACGGATTTGTCTTCGTTTGACGCGCTTTATATTGCCAGCCGTCAGGATAGCGATGACTTATTATTCAACCAAGAAAAAATCCTTCACTTTCTGGATGCCGGAAAAACGGTGGTCGTGGCAGGCGACAACGCGGCGGAACAATGGGTGCCGGGCGCGCAATGGACGGACGAACCCGTCAACTTTTGGTGGTGGCTCACGCCGGGGGAAGATAGTGGTTTGCGTCTTGCCGCGCCGGAACATGCGCTGATGCGCACCATGACGCTTCAAGATTTTACGTGGCATCATCACGGGTTTTTCACGCCGCCTGATGGCGCGGTCTCGATCATCAATACAACATCCGGCGGCTCGGTGTTTTATGAAGACACCGTGAGCACAAAGGGAAGACTTTTTGTCACCAGCCTTGATCCGTGTTATCACCACGGCAGTCATTTCATGCCCGCCGCGTCTCGTTTGTTGCGGGGCTTTTTACCTTGGCTTCATCGGCAATGAGTTTTGCGCATCCCGCGCCGTTACGCGCAACACTTTGGTTGGGCATTGCGGCCACCCACATCGGCGTCTTGATGGTGATCGCCGCTCAGAAGGAGCAGACACTCTCCGCCGTGTGGACGCCGCTTGAAGTGCGCATGATTGAAGCGGTCCAACCTGTTGCGCCGCCGGTGGTCGTGCCGCCGATCAAAAAACCTAAAGCCATGCCGCCGCAAAAACCGATAGAAAAACCTCCGTCACCGGTCATTGCTACCTCGCCTGCCGATGCGATGCCACCCGCGCCCGAAGCGTTTACCGTTCCCGCGGTCGAGCCGCCGATAGAAAGGCGTTCAGAAAATGAAGTGCCGGTGTTATTGGACTCGCCCAAATTCGACGCGGACTACTTGGATAATCCCGCGCCCGACTATCCGACATTATCCAAGCGTTTGGGCGAACAAGGGCGCGTGGTCTTGCGTGTTTTTGTGGACGCTTTCGGTCGCGCGGGCAAGATTGAAATTAAACAAACGAGTGGTTATGCGCGGCTGGATGAGTCCGCGCGATTGGCGGTGATTCGTTGGCGGTTTGTTCCCGCGCGGGAGGAGGTCGACGGCAAGTCGCGCGATGTGGGCGCGTGGGTTCTCGTTCCGATCACGTTTCACATGGCGCAAAAAAGATAAATCTTATTGGATGAAGGGTAGTAAGGAAATAACATGGAAAATACGATGGGCGTTGCCCACTTTTTAACGACGGCAGACACGGTTGCCCGCGTGGTGTTGACCTTGATGGTGTTGGCGTCCACCTGTACGTGGTATTTAATTTTGACCAAAGGCGCGCGTTTATTTTTAACGCGACGAAAAAGCACGTCGTTTCTGGACGCCTTTTGGGCGGCGCCGAATTTAGAAGCCGTTGCCGAACGAATTCGCCAAAGCGGCGCCTCCGAGCCTTTCTCGCATTTGGTGCATCACGGGTTTACGGCGATCGAGCAAAACAATCGTCGCTTCAAAGGCAATCATTTAACCTTGATCGACAGCGGCGCGCCCGATGACTTATTAACGCGCGCTTTAAAACGCGCGATCGACGAAGATAAAAGTCAGCTTGAGTTTGGGCAAACCCTGTTGGCGACGATTGCGTCTGCCGCGCCCTTTGTCGGGCTCTTTGGTACGGTGTGGGGCATTTATCACGCGCTCCTTTCCATCGGGAGTGCGGGGCAGGGTTCGTTGGCGGCAGTGGCAGGACCCGTTGGCGAAGCGCTCATCATGACCGCAGTCGGTTTGGCCGTCGCCATTCCCGCGGCGATTGCGTATAACACGTTTGCGCGCGCGAATCGTAATTTGTTGTCTCGCTTGGATGCTTTTGCTTATGATGTCTTCGCGTTTTTAGCAACAGGCATTAAAACTTCGCCGATGCGTGTGGACGCGCGCGACACCAGCGAAAAAGTCATCGCCATGGCGCGCACGCAAAAAGGAGGTTAGGCATCATGGCTTTTGGCAGTTTAGACGCAGGCAGTGATAACGAGCCTTTAACCGAAATCAACATGATTCCGTTGATTGATGTGATGTTGGTGTTATTAGTTATATTTATTGTCGCCGCGCCGCTTTTCACACACGCGGTCGGCATTGATCTTCCGCGCGCGTCGTCCGCGCCCGTCACCACGCCACCTGACACCGTCGAGCTTGCCATCGACAGTGTCGGCAGGCTGTCTTGGAACGGGGAGGCGATCGGCGAGGATATATTTAATGAGCGGTTAATCGCCGCCGCCGCGATGAATCCCAAGCCGGAGTTGCGTTTGTCCGCCGACAAAAACACGCCCTATGAAGTGTTGGCGCGTGTGATGAGCGCCGCCGCGCGACAAGGGTTAAGCCGCATGGGGTTTGTCACCGTGCCGGAATAGAAAAAGCCCCCTTTATAAAAGAGGGGGGGCAGGCTTTAGCCTGACGGGGGTTTGCGTTTCAGGGGTCAGGTATCAGAAACACCGTCATTTAAGCGCGCAGTTTGCTTTAGCAAACGTAGTCGCAGAATCCACACGCCGCGAAGCGGCGGACGCGCAAAGCGCGTCGTCATTGCGGACTTGATCCGCAATCCGGTTTTTTGTTTTTTCGGGCGAACACAGTTCGCCCCTTCATTCATCCTGATGACTTCCCCCCTGCTACACGCGCACGTTTCACCAACTCAACAAATTGTGTATAGGCTTCCTGCGCCTGATCGGGGTTCTTATCTTGTGGGTTAGGAATAAATTCGGGCGCTTCGTTTTCGGCACCGTTCGCCAACCAAAGACACAAGGGACACTCCTCATCGCTCCCTTCTTTGTAAGTAAACTTTTCGTCTTGCGTTTGTGTTTTCCACTTCCCGGTTTCGGCGTTGATTATATAAATTGTTGCGGGTTTATCAAACCCATGCCAATATCTCCATTCCCGTTGGCAATAGGGACACACAAAAACCGGAAACAACTCACGATAAGGTTTGTCAACCTTTTGCCCCGTTTGCTCTTTCATCAGATTTATAAGAGGCTCTACCAAATGCAATTTGTCAGGGTGTCGTTCCAAAAATGCGTCAATCCCTTTTTGCAAATAGTCGTAAAACTCTGCTTTGGTTAAGAACATTTCCGGGTATTTCAATTCGTAATCATCAGGATCAACATAGGCACGGAACGTAGCGCCCTCCGGCCAAACAATATCGGGATCAAAACGACCTTCCATCGCGTTTGGCGGTTGTTTTCTGCTGAGCGACCACCCGGGGTCCCCTCCAATTCCGTGGAAAAACTCATTTTTTTCGTAAATCAGTTGCGCGATACTGACCGAATCCCCGATAAATCTCTTGCCAAGTAATAGAACATCCAAAATAAATTTAACCGAGGCATCTTTATCATGTTGCGGGTCACAACCCAAATATCCATATTCAACTATAGCCACACCCAATCTCCTATCATTCTATGAGGTGTACATTACTTATGTATGGATTGCCGGACTTGTCCACACTAATGTACACATTAAAATTAACGCCATTATAGTTTGTTTCTATGGTTTTTTTGGGATAAGCTCTAGTTCTTCTTTTGGAAAAGCGAATAATGTAATTGTTTTTCCATTTTTATCAAAAAATTCAACTTCAAAATTTTG
>JAIRPA010000002.1 GCA_031257235.1 Burkholderiales bacterium
AAGGCGTCACTATAGGCGGCGAACACAAAAGCGTCAATTGGTGCCGGGTTCGGCAAAAAGTAAAAACCATTCGGCAAAAAGCAAACCCCTACTTTTTGCCGGAAGAAATTTCCAAAAAATCGCGGGGAGACCCTGATGGTTTTTTGTAGAAACGGCGGGGTGGATTCTGCGACTTCGCTACGGGCGCGCTTAAATGACGAAGTGAGCGTTTGCGGGTTTTGTACGGAACGATGTTTCTGATCCCTGAAATCCACTTTTTGCCGAACCTAGCCTATCGGCTCATACCGCACCTCTAAAATTTCAATCGCTTCTTTGCCGGTGGGCGTTTGCAGCCACACGGTGTCGCCGATTTTCGCCCGCAATAACGCGCGCGCCATCGGAGAAATCCAGCTGATCAGCCCGCGCGCCGGATCAAGCTCATCAATGCCGACAATCGACACCGTTTGTGTGTCTCCGTTATCGCGGCAAAACGTCACCGTCGCGCCAAAGTAAACGCGCGACTCATCCTCGCGCCGCGCCGCCGGGTCGACCACCACCGCTTTGTCCAAGCGTTTGATTAAAAAGCGAATGCGCCGATCAATTTCCCGAAGCCGTCGTTTGCCGTAAATGTAATCGCCGTTTTCCGAACGGTCTCCGTTCCCCGCTGCCCACGAAACCGTTTGAACCACTAAAGGACGCTCTTTAATATTCAGATGATCCAATTCCGACTTCATCCGCTCAAACCCGGCGGGAGTCATGTAGTTGGGTTGATCGACGGGCATCAAAGGCGCGTTCTCGACTTCGTCATCATCCGGTTCGTCGGTTTCCCGCGTAAAAGCCTTGTTCATGGAGATGTCCTTTTTTAAAGCCCGAAATTATAGCGCGGTGACTTACAACGAGCGATCAATTTGACGCACGAAAGCGTCAAACCCGATTTGCTGTGTTTTCAATGCCTCCAGCTGTTCTTTGATCAACCCTGCGTGCTGTTCGATTTCACTGTTGGCCAGCGCGATTTGGCGCGCGCTTTCCTGATGTTTGCGCAGTTGTTGGTGGCGCTCGTGCATTTTGACTTCAAGCGGCACTAAAACAGATTTCAACCAGCTTTCCGCATCGCGGTTGGCCACTTCGTAAATGTAGCGCGCGCGCGTGACAATCGCCTCGAAAAACCGTTGCATCGAGGGCAACTTGACCGTTTTGGATCGCCCCCAAAGTGCGTCAAACCGTGCCTCATGTGCACTTTGCAAGCGTTTGATTTCCCGCTGATACCGCGCAAAAGAAAAAGACTGCGGTTCGACCGCGCGAAGTTTCACGTCTTCGGCAAATTTGCGCGTCACACCACAAATCATATTGAAGATTTCGTTGGCTTGCTTTTCGGCTGAAGATAAATCGTCTTGGGTCACGGTAAAAAAATGATCAATCAACGCGCGGGCATTGACGGTGCGTTTGGCTTCCGTCAACGCCGCGTGGGTACGCGTCGTGTTTTGCTTTAACGTGTCCACGTTGATGGCGTCCAACAAGATATTGATTTGATTGGTGAGGATGTGACGCAACGCCGAATACCGCGCAAGGTTTTGTTCAAAATGTTCTTTCTCTTGACCGGATCGCTCAAACGCCGCCGCAATCACCGATTGATTTTTGCCGCGCAACAACGAAAGCTGACGCAATTGTTCGTGCAAGGCGTCCTCGCGCGTGTCTAAGCGATCACGAACCGCATTCACCATCATGTATAAGTCGGCGCCGGTGGCATTAGCCACCAGCTTTCGCCGCGAAGGAAGCATACGATTCGCCAGCGCGTCTTCCAATTTTAAAAGCGCGCTGCGCTCCAATAAATGTTGATCTTGATGAATTTTGGCCAGCAAGCCTTTTTGTGCGGAAAGCGCGAAAATTTGTGAAGGCGGCACATCCAAAACGCGCGCCGTTTCTTCCACCTGCTTGTTGATCTCCTGCTGAATCTGATCGCGCGTTTTTAAGTCGTCCCAAAGCCCGTCAATTTTATTTAATACCACCATATGGTTGTTGCGCATGTCTTCCGCGGCAAGATGCTCCGACCAAATCGCCAGATCGGTTTTGGTGACGCCGGCGTCTGCCGCCAAAATATATAAAACACTGTGCGCGCCGGGCAACAACGAGAAGGTCAACTCCGGCTCAACCCCGATCGCGTTCAATCCGGGCGTGTCTAAAATCACCAGACCCTGTTGCAAAATCGGATGCGGAAAATTCAATATCGCGTGACGCCAAGACGGAATCTCTACGTTTCTTTCGTCGTTCATCACGGAAACGGCATCTTCGTCGGTCGAAAAAAAACCGTATTCCTGCGCCACCGACAACGGCACGTATTTCACTTCCGATAAATGTTTTAACGTTTCGCTGATGACGTGAGGCGAGGCATGATCCAAAGGAATGCGCGTCCACGCGGCTAAGTTTTTTTTGTGGTCGGCAATCGATGTTTTTTCACGTCGGGTTTCCACCGGCAATAAATACAAAGCGGGCGGCTGATCCTCCTGATACAAAAGCTCGGTCGGACACATGGTGGTTCTCCCCGCCGAAGACGGCAACAGACGCTGCCCGTATTGCGCAAAAAAAAGCGCGTTGATGAGCTCGGATTTGCCGCGTGAAAATTCCGCCACAAAGGCGACCACCAAGCGGTCACCGGATAATCGCGTTTTAAGGTTCGCAAACGTTTGATCGGTCAAGGCGTCCGACAACGACTGCGTGGAAAGCCACGATTCCAATTGTGTGATGTATTGAATGAGCTGTCGCCGCCACGCACTGTACGACTTCAAATCACTCACGAATGCCTGTTCTGCCATATATGCCGCTAAATTACCACGATTGGGGGGAGTGTGGTGCGTATTTTACCCGCATCCGCCGGGGGGCAGGGATCGGGGCAGGCAAAAAGTAAAAACCATTCGGCAAAAAGTAAACCCCTACACCACCCTATGCCCAAAAGTGAAAACCTACACTCGCGGGTCCGGCAAAAAGTAGTACTTTTTGCCGGTTGAAAGGTTCACGGTTTCCCGAACGCCTCTTGATCCTTCAAATATTGCGTGTCGTAAGGTCCTGCCGGCAAGCCCTGCCCCACACGAAAAACGGAATTTTGATTGGCTTGGCGGGCAAGCGGCACATAACTTGGCATGGCGCGCCCAAGTGCCGCGCTGATGAGCGAGGTTAAAATCCCGTTGTTTTGATTGCCGGTGCGATAACTTGCCGATTGATGATCTGTCCAGAGCGCTTGACCGGTCTTGCCGCTTTTTAACGTATAAGAAAACGCAACGGTGACTTCCGTTTGCAATAAGATAAAGCGCGCGTCCCACCGTTCAATTTTTACGTAAAGCACCGCGTCTGCACCAAACAAATTGGCCAGAATGACCGGGTCCCCGGCATGCACCAAATCGGCGTCCGATAATCCGTCATCACTTAATATCTGTTGCACCATAAACACCGGAAAAACATAGTACCCGCGCTCCGCAAGCGGAACGGCGACGGTGGATAAAAAATAATCCGGCGCGTCTACGTCCGTCGTTTGATTGGTGGCGGGCACCACCAAAATAGAACGCGGATTTTCGGCGCGGAACATCTCATAGTTTTTGGTGGCATGATGCGTGGTGGCGCAGGCGGAAAGGCTTAACGCCAAAACCAAGGACGCACCGGTGAAGAGGTGTCGAAAAAAGAGCGCGCTCATGGTTGCCCCTTTTGTTGATCCGGCGCAGGCTCGGCAATTTCTTCCTTGATGACCTCTTTTTCCAAGGGCTCGGTGGTGGCAGGCACCGGCACCGCAAATGTCCCCGCGTCGTCCCGTGATTCCCCGCGCGCCACCGCAATCATTTTGTTCATAAAGGCTTCGGATTCAACCCACGTGTCGCGCTCCAACATGTAGTAACGAACGGCGTCATTCGCGCGACGGTTGATCATCAACAAATACCCGTATTCCGCGTACACGCCGGGCGGCACTTTGCCTTGCTGACGCTCCGCGTTTTTAATCACCGCCTCCAACGCCGCTTGATACGTCCCCAACTCGACCGGCGTTTTATAGTGTTGAAAAAGCGCGTCCTCATAGTTTCCCCATGCGTATTTGGTGGAGGAAGCGCATCCCGATAAGAATAGGAGCAATAAAACACTCCATAAAACAAACGGCAATCGAATGGGTTTCATCATCTTTTGTATTATTTAACGGACGCGCCAACGTGAACGCGCTTCATTTCTCCGGTCGAGACATAGATTTTCTCGGTATAGCGCAATGTTGTTCCCGATTTAATCTGAACCTCGTGATACCCCTCTTCAAGGGTTAAGACTTGATCCACTCCGTTATACGCGCCGGCATCACCGATCACGCGACCATCCAACACCAATTGCGACGACACCGGTGCGCCGATGATCGCCAGCGTCGGGCGTTGCCCTCCGGACTCAACGCGCGTGGTCGGCAACCCGCACGCCGACAACGCCATCAACAACACGCCAAGAATAAAAGTATAAGTCATGCGTTTCATGGTGGATTCCTTCCCGATAAAATGGTTCCGGCGACGTGATGTTTCTATTGCCCGACAAACAGCTGCTCGCCGGCGGCGGTCAGGGTGCCGGAAATCAGTTGCGCAACCGCGCCTTCGTTGGTGTCGCTGTCTCCAAAAAGCGCGACAATCTGTAAGGTGCCGACCGGCGAAGGCGGCAATTCAATCATAAAACCGGTGGAAGGATTTTTAATGCGATCCCCTTTTTTATAAATATTAAAAGTATCACCGACCCGCACGCCCTGACGCGCGCCCGCCGCGATGAACACCTGTTGCCCGCTGACTTTCAAAATATCGGTGCGCCAAGGACGCTCCTCCAATTTGGTTAAGAGTTTACCCAACACATCGGAAATCGCCGCACTGATGGCGCGATCGTTTAAGGTGCCGTCGTAATCGGCGCGACTGCCAAACCCCATGACCTCACCCGATTCCGTGCCGGCTTTGCCCGACCCGGAGGCTGAAAAAAATGCCTGCCCGGTGTGCACGTCCACCAAGCGAATTTCAACTTTTGCTTCCGCCGTTTGAACTTTGGTCGAGCTTAAAAAGCCGCGCTCGCCTGTGGTGGTTCTACCAAATTCGGTAATGGAGCCGACAATCAAGGTATCCGCGCCAATCACGCTTTTAGTGTTTTCGGAAAGCGATTGCTCATTTAAAACAAGGTTTAAATCCGAACGCTCCAAGACCAAAAACTGCCCCGTATCTACCAACCGGCTCGTCAAAATATCGGCGGCTTGTTTGCCCAGGGGGTTTAAATTTTGATCGACCTGCAAGGTTCGCCCATAGCGTGTCTCATTGGAAAAACGACCCACCGCCACTTTGCGTTTTAACACTTGTTTGACGGCGGTTTGCGCAGACCGTTGCGCTTCCTGTTGTTCCGCACGAGAGGCAGGACCTTCCGTCGGTTGGGGCGGCGTGGTCACGGTGGCGCAACCCGCCACCCAGAACGCTAATACCGTCAATAAGAAAAGGGTGTATCTCATCATGGTCAAACCACTCCGGTTGAGTTTTGCAAGGCTCTCACTATACCTTATGTTTTTACCAAAAGGTGACACGAGGTTTAATCATTTTGAAACCTTTGCAACCTCTGTGTTTTGGTGTTTGGACGGAACGCACGATGTGAAGCAAAGTCAGTGGAGACCCAAACCTTCTTGAGCAACATTGGGACGTTTTGCAAAGGTTTCGTTTTGTGGCGGGCAGAAGGCTTGATCAGGCATTCTTCGAGCTCCGTCGTGTAACACTTTGAGTAGTATTTTTTACGCCTTTTTCGTGATTTACAACAAAAGCATCCCCGACAAAATCACAAAGTCGAATGATTTATTTTAATGCTTATCTATATATAGTGTTACACCCGTTGATTGGCGTTACCTTTTAGCGACACCGAAAGTAACAAACTTAACATACGATAACGACCGGCTTATCGTTCCTTTTTATTGGAGAATGCCATGTTTAGATTTGTTTTAAATACCGCGGCAGTGGTTTTGTTGGTGATTGCGGGGATGGCGACGGCAGGTTCGTGTAAGGTCGTTAAAGTGAGTAGCGGTCACATGATCAGTGTACATTGCGACGGAAAAAAGCAGGAGCGCGTGCGTTTGTCTGCCATTGACGCGCCGGTGCGCACCAAAGCGTTCGGAAACGAGTCACGCAATAATCTCGCAGAACTGTGCCTGGGCAAGACGGCAACCTTGGTGCATCACGGCGTTAATCGTCTGGGACACATGATCGCAAGCGTCAAGTGTGACGGCGTTGACGCAAGCGCGCGACAAATTGAAGACGGATTTGCCGTGTTGGATGAACAAGCGGCGGATGCTTTGGTGCGCGACCGGTTAAAAGCCTTACAAGAGAACGCGCAAAAATACGAACGCGGATTGTGGGCCAATACCTTGCCCGAAACGCAAGAAGCCTTGTCTGATAAGGGCGGCAACAAAGATGCCGCCTACCTCAACACAAGTACCGGACAAGATTGTTGTAAGCGCCGCAATCCGCTTTAATTCAAAGCCCCGATGCTTGGGTTGGGCGTCACAGGCAGACATGACCTGCAATCCGGTTTTATCGCCGCTCCCGCCAAAAAGCATCAGGGTTTTGGTCTCCACTAACTTTGCTTCGCAAAGTATGTTCCGCCCCAACCAAAGGTTGTCCTGTGCTTTTTGGGATGACTTTTTACCGCCAAAAAGGTGGTTTTCATTTTTTGGCGAGCCCGCCAAGACAATTATAATTTTTTAATATATTTAACATCGACTTCGTTTCCGTGTCTTTTCTCATGGTCGATTTTTCCGCCGATTTCCACGCGGTCATTCGCGCTTAAAGTCAAACCGAGCAGAATCCAAAGGTCTCGATCAATATCAACGGTGATGTCTCCGGTGGCATCACGGAAAATATATTTATCACGGCTCACCGATTGGACAACATTACCTTTTAAAATCACCAAGGTGTCTTCAGGAAAACTTTTCGCCTGCTCGACCGTTACGCTTTGCGCCTGCTTCACTTTGGACTCCGTGCCGGGACCCGTGAAGCCTTGCCCAAAAGCAAAGGCTGATAAAAACAGCGTGGCGATAAAAGCAACAATGCCCAATAGTGATTTATTCATGACTTTCTCCAATTAAATTAGATTAAGGGAGCGATCAGTCTAATACAAGCCGGAGCAAAACCCGCGCAATTAATGTCTCTCCTCATTTATACCGCAAACGGATCATCATCTTTATCATGCTTCCATTCGTATTCTAAGATTTTGGCGACCTCAAGGGCTTGCTTTTCGCCGAATTGATCCTTCACAAAACCTAAGCTCATATCAATGCCGGCAGAAATGCCCGACGAGGTATAGTATTTTTGATCGATCACCCAACGCGCCCGACCCACCCAATCAACGGCATCTCTTTGACCTTTTACCCAATGAAACGCCATTTTGTTGGTAGTAGCACGGCGACGATCCAATAGACCCGTTTTTGCCAGCAACGCGGACCCTGTACACACCGTCAAACACCATCGTGCTTTTTCGGCAATGCCTTTTAAGGATTCAATAAAAGCGACATTGTTGACCAAGGCTCGCGTTCCCCGTCCGCCCGGAATCAACAATAATTCTTCAACATTGATGACGTCAACGCCATCGGTGATGATCCGCGTTTTTTGCGCGCTGGTGATGGTTCCGCCTTCGATCGAAAAATATCGGATATTGCATTGATTGACTTTGGAGAACACCGCCACCGCACCAAACAAATCCAAGGTTTCAAAACCATCAAACAATAAACAATTGATGTCCATCATGCCTCCTCAATTTAAGACCTTTGAAAGAACCCGCCGACAACACTTCAAAAAATCCTCTGACCGCATCGAACACGCAGGCGCTTTTTTGACGTAGGCGTCTGCCGCCGCGCCATGTAAGCCTACCGCAAACACCGCCGCCACCTCAGGTTTGACCGATTGCGCCAAAAGCGCGCCGATCATGCCTGACAACAAATCACCGCTGCCGCCAAACGCCAGCGCGTTATTGCCTGTGGTGTTGATGATGATCGTTTTATCGGGGTAGGCAATGAGGGTTCCGCTGCCCTTTAATACAATATGCGCGCGGGTGCTTTTGGCCAATTCGCGCGCGGCGGCAATGCGATCGTTTTGTACGGCTTCTGTTTTGGTCTTCAATAATCGCGCGGCTTCTGCCGGATGAGGCGTCAATATCGTGGGAGCGTTTCGCTTTTTAAGCGCGGCGATGAATGTTTTGTTTTTTGAGAGAAGCGTAATCGCGTCGGCGTCTAATACTATCGGTTGGTCTAATGCCATCACGCGCTCGATCAAACTTGCCGCGTGATCGCTTTGACCCAACCCACACCCTGTCACACACGCATCAAAATCTCCTGCAAGGATCATCTCGGCATCCGTCAACATCAATTCAGGATAAGCGCTGTCAAAGAAAGGATGTTGACCCACAAAGCCCACGGCGATCTTTCCGGCTCCGGTCACGCGTGCCGCGCGTGCCGCCAAAATCGGCGCGCCGATCATCCCTTCTTCGCCGCCGATGATCGCCAAGGTTCCAAACGTTCCTTTATGAACGTTTTGTCGGGTTCGTTGTAATGGAGGGGGGCAACGTTTTTTGAGCGCGTGAACGTCGCTCACAAACATTTGAGCTTTTATTTTAGGATCAAAAGGAAAATCCAAAGGCACATGGCGCACCGTTCCCGAATAATCCGCTCCGTCGCGGGTATAACATCCGGCGTGCGTCGAAATAAAACATAAGGTTTCGTTGGCGCGAAGCGTCGGTTGTTGCGCCACACCGGTTTTGGCATCAAGACCGCTTGCGATATCCAAAGCTAAAACGGCGGTTTTGTTGGGATTTTTTTGGACGGTTTCATTGCCCCAATTCATTAAATCCGAAAAAGGCGGGGCGACGCGACGGGCAAGCCCAATACCAAAAATCGCGTCAATGATAAGAGTGGGCGGGCGATCCATCCGAGGTAAGGTTTCATGGATTTTGCCGCCCTCGTTTAGCCAATCCTCTTTGGCTTTTTGAGCGTCCCGCACATAACGCCCGGTTTGCGGCGCGACCACGATCACCTCAACCCCTTCTTTTTTTAATAAGCGCGCCGCAACGAATCCGTCCCCGCCATTGTTTCCGGGTCCGCACAACACGACACACAAAGGGTTTGATTTGCCTTTGAGCCGCTCTTGCGCGCGACGAAAAGCGGCGTCGCCCGCCTGCGTCATCAAATGATATTTTTGATAACGCTCTTCGATCATCCGCAGTTCATCGACACTAAAGATCGGGAGAAAAGAATAAGTTGACGTCTCCGCCATGATGCCAAAGCCCACCTTGCTTTTAAAAAAACATCGCCGCAGCCAAGGGTGGCTTTGGCGCACGGGAAAAGACGCAAGATCAACTTTGGGTTGGCGCGTCTTCTTTCTTGCTGATTGCCTGAGAAAGCAGTAATCCTAATTCAAACAACAACCACAGCGGAAACGCTAAGAATAATTGTGATAATACATCAGGCGGCGTAATTACCGCGGCAATCGTAAACGCACCGACAATCACATAAGGTCTTGCATTTTTAAGCTGCGCCACACTGACCACGCCCAGCGTCACCAAGACGACCACCACCACCGGGGTTTCAAAGGTGGTGCCAAACGCCAAAAACATCGTCAACGCAAAGCTCCAATATTTATCCATGTCCGTCATCATGTTGACCCCTTCGGGCGTGACGCTGGCCAAAAAATGAAACGCCGCAGGGAACACAATAAAGTACGCAAAAGCCATCCCGACAAAAAACAGGGTGACGCTTGATACCATCACCGGCAACACCAATCTTTTTTCGTTTCTGTATAAGCCCGGCGCTACAAACGCCCAGATTTGCCACAAGACAAAAGGCAGGGCAATCAAAAACGCCACCATCAAAGTGACTTTCATCGGCACCAGAAACGGAGCGGTGACTTCCGTGGCAATGATGCTGCTGTTTTCGGGAAGAACGGCGGATAACGGGCTCACCAAAAAAGTATAAATATTGTTGCGCCAATAAAATAGCCCGATAAAAATCACAAAGACCGCCCCTATGGCGCGCACCAGCCGCGTCCGCAGTTCGATCAAATGCGAAACAAAGGTTTCTTCTCGCGCGTTTTCGGATTCGTGGGTTTCGTTCATGTTGATGTTGGAGTCGCGGTGTCGCTTTGTGTGGAACGCTTATCGGGATGATCCGCGGGAGCGTCGGGAATACTCAACGACACTTCGCCTTTAAGAGCAGACGGAACGCCGGGTTTCTCCGTTTCATCCCGGCTTTGTTTTTTTTCGGACGGATTGCCCGCCCCCGGGATATCTTGATCTTTGGCGACGGTTTCCATGTCGGACTTCATGGATGATAAGGAGTCTTTGACCTCTGTCACCGATTTCTCAACATCCCCCACCGCCGCGCGCGCCGTGGACGTGAGCTCTTTGCCAAGACCGTCCACCGAGTTTTTTAAGTTGCGAATTTCTTCTATTTGTATTTCTCGCTCAATGTCTGACTTGATATCGGACACATACCGTTGCGCGCGCCCCAAAAGATGAGCAATCGTTCTCACCGTCTTGGGCAGGCGTTTGGGACCGACCACCACGACGGCGACCACCGCAATGACCAGCATTTCCGAAAAACTGATGTCAAACATAAGGTAATGGCAACACGCGCGAAACGCGCGTTAGGCGTTGGTTTCGTTTTTTTCTTTTTTGGCGTCAACGTCGATGGTTTGGCCGGTGATTTTTGCCTTCGGCTCTTGGTCATCTCCCGCGCTGTCTTCGTTTGCCTCTTTCATGCCCTGCTTGAAGCCTTTGACCGCTTTGCCCAAGTCCGACCCGATGTTGCCGAGCTTTTTGGTGCCAAACACCAAAACCACCACCAGCAACACAATTAACCAATGCCACCAAGAAAAGCTACCCATATTGTTCTCCTCTTCATTCAAATTTGCTGTTGACGCGCCATGACAAAATAGCGGGACGACCGCGAAAGCAGTCGTCAAACGGTGTATTTTACTCCGATCACTTTCCCAACATTCTGCCCAACGGCTCTGGCCCCCCAATGATATGGTAATGAAGGTGCGCGACTTCCTGACCTCCGACCGTTCCCGTGTTCACAATCAGCCGAAAGCCGTGGGTTGCGCCCGCATCATACGCGAGCTTCCCGGTAAGTGCCATCATTTTCCCTAATAACGGCGCGTCTGCCTCGTGGATTTTGGCTAATGACGGGATGTGTTTTTTGGGAATCAAAAGCAGATGAACCGGCGCTATCGGGTGAATATCGTGAAAAGCGACGACTTCTTCGTCTTCGTAAACCTTTTTGGCGGGAATGTCGCCTTGCGCGATTTTGCAGAAAATACAGGGTTGCTGTTCCATGGCGGTTTCCTTTTTAACGTTTCACAAGTCTGCCATTATAGGCTCTGCAAAAAAACTTGATCTTCGCTTCCTAATCCGCTATTTTGGGGTATCAACGAAAGGATTTTGAATGAAGAATAA
>JAIRPA010000181.1 GCA_031257235.1 Burkholderiales bacterium
CCTGTCCTTTTTTTGCAGGAACGGCGGAAAAACCGGATTGCGGGTCACTTCCTTCGGTCGCCGCAATGACGCCGCCTTTTGGGCGGCGGACGCGCATTGCGCGTCGCAAACCCCCGTCAGGCTTCGCCTGCCACCCCCTTTTATAAAGGGGGCTTTTTTATTCGCCCAAAAGTAAACTCCTACTTTTGGGCGAACTTTTTAATACTCAGGGTAAACCGAATACGTCGGGGTGGGTGTGTGGCGCGAAGGGTCATTGGAGGTGGTATACCCGGGCAAACTGCGGCGCAACACCTCAAGCGGCGAAGAACCGATTCTGCCCAAGCCGCCGAATTCCAACTGCACAAAAAAGGAAGTATTGGTTTGCTCTTTGGTGGTGGCCAAACGATGCACCGCAAACCGCAAAATCCAACAATCCGCGTTGTATTCAAGCGCGCCAATCGCCTCTAAGGTTTTTTTATCGGAAAGCGAATAATTCCACCGCGCCACCGCGTCCCAGCGCGAAGTCAAGGGCCATTGCGCGGCGATGTCGAATTGCCGCAACTCCGTCGAATTTTGATTTAAATACGCCGCGTTTCGGGTGTAACGCCACGTGCCGGACAAAATCTTTCCGGGCTTGGGCGACCAACGCAAGCCGGCGTTGAACCGCTCCGTCTCCCCTGACCCAAAGTTATATTCGGTCAACATGGTGGCTTTCCATGTGTTGGAAATTTGCCCTTCCAACCCAAACAAAATATCCGAACTACGCGCAAAACGCGCTTGTTCATCGACCACCGCAACGTAACGATTGCCCTGCCACTCCTGATGTTGAAGCACGACTTGTTGATCGGAAAAATAAAAACGCTCGCCCGCAAAAACCCTTAACCATTCCGCGCCCTGCTCCGAATAAATACGCGAAGTCAACGCCGCCGTTAATTGATTGGCGTCTCCAAAGCGGTCGTAACCGACATAACGATTTTCATTGAAAAGCTGTGCAAAATTAAAATCATCCACCGCCGTATCAAACACGGGATCATTGTTTTGATCACGATACGGCGCGTACACATAAAACAAACGCGGCTCTAAGGTTTGAGTGAGTTTGTAATCCATCAGTTCCGTGTCGCGCTCAAAAATCAAACCGGTGTCGACACTGAAGATCGGAATGGTGACGTGCGATCGTTGATCCAGCGGCGGATCGGGAATGCCGACGTTAAAAATGTTCGAGCGACGCAAATCATCCAGCCAATATTGCCGATGCACCACGCTTGATCTTGCCTTGATGAACCCGCCCAAGGATTCCGCGCGCCACGTCAACGCCGGATGAATCACCGCGCGGACGCCTTCGGGCTTTCGGTAACTGCGCGATAACTCGCCTTGACGAAACCGCGTTAAATCCGCCATGCCCGACACCGAAAAGCCGAGCCGACGCATGTCTTCGGTTGCCCACTCGCTCATCGTGACGTTGAACTGCGGCGCACGGTTATAAGGCGGCGTGACCGGATTTTTGTTGGAGTCTTTGAGGGTTTGAAAATTTTGAACCCGCAACAAAGACATAAAAGGACCATGCCACGCGCGCGCGCCGACTTCACGCGGCAAAGTGGTTTGAGAGGTGACGGCGATTTGATCGGCCAAATCCGCAAAATAGGTGTCGTCCGAAACTTTGTTTAAATCTACGTAAGCGTTTGACCAAGAGGTCAGACTTTGCTGATGACGCCAAGACATTAAATAACGGTTTTGATTGTCAAAGACGCGATCTTTAGGGAGAAACTCTGCCTCGATTTGACCATTCATGGGTAGCGGAGAATCAAACAAATATCGAAACTGCCCGCCTAATTGCAACCCGCGACGCCCCATCACTCTGGGCGTTAATGTGGCATCGTAATTGGGCGCGATGTTCCAATAAAAAGGCAGGGATAATTCCGCACCGCGCGCGCCGGACGTGCCATACGTGGGCGTCAAAAAACCGGTCTTGCGGTCTCCGCTTAACGGAAATTCAAGCCAAGGCGAATAAAAAAGCGGCACGCTCATGAAGCGCAACGACGCGCCATACGCCGTGCCGATTTTATTTTCGGTATCAAACACCATGCGGTTTGCCGATAAAAACCAATCGTCGCGCGGTGCTTGGCAGGTGGTAAACCGCGCGTTTTTCGCCTCATAAAGCGCAGGTCCGCCAAAAACAAGCTCTTCCGCCTCGCCCCGCCCGCCGACATCGTCCAAATAAAAATCCGGCGTTTGAAGATTGCCGGTGGAGGTGTCGCGCTCATATTCAAGTTTGCTGCCTTTGACTTCACTGCCCTGCCGACGCAATACCACTTTGCCTTCGGCAAGCAATTTGTGAGACGCGCGATCAAAGGTGATTAAATCTGCCGTGATCGCGTCAAAGCGGCTTCGTGTCACCACATGCCCCTTGGCAATCACGGTTTCGTTGTCGCCGGTGGTTTCGTCCGCATCCAAAAAAACCAAACCTTGCGCGTTTAACTCGCCTTTTGAAAAAACTCTGGGATTCAACGAGAACGCGACACGGTCATGCTCGGAGGATATTGCGGAAAGTTCGGCGGCTTCGCGCAGAACGAAAGGAGGATCATCATCGGCGTCTTTTGCATGGATAACCGGTGACGTTATCATCAGCACGCACAACGAAAGCAACTTTTGACGAAAAAAAGCCATAAATACGCCGCTTGAGAATAGGACTTTATTGAAGATTGCGCTATTCTAGCCAATCCAATCATTTTCGTGTTTTTTTATCACACTTTTTCATTAACGCTTATGGTTTCAACCCGCCCTTCCTCCGATACGCGAAGAACCGATCTTTTGCAATGGTTTGATGAAATCTCCAACAAAACCCCCTTCTCCATGACACCGGCGTCAGAGGATGCCAGTTTCCGACGCTATTTCAGAATCTCCACAGAATTGCCCGTCTTTGGAAAAACCTCTTTGATTGCGATGGATGCGCCGCCCGCCAAAGAGGATTGCGTTGCCTTTATTCGCGTGGACGCATTGATGCGTCAAAAAGGCGTCAACGCGCCCGAAATTTACGTTCAGGATTCCTCACAGGGTTTTTTGTTGTTGGAAGATTTCGGTAGCACCACCTATCAAACCGCTCTTGCCAACGGCGAAGATTCGGATGAGCTTTATTACGACGCTTTTAACGCGCTGGTGTTGTGGCAACAAGACAGCGCGCCCGATTTTTTACCGCATTACGACGATGCTTTGTTGCGTCGGGAGTTAGAACTCTTCCCCGAATGGTATGTGACGCAATACAAGCGTTATTCCATGTCGCCCAATGAACGCAAAATGTTGAAAACAACGTTCGACCAACTGATCGCCAACGTGACCATGCAGCCCCAAGTGTTCGTGCATCGTGATTATCACATCCGTAACTTGATGCGCGTTCGGCACGATAACCCCGGCGTTTTGGATTTTCAAGACGCGGTGTATGGTCCCGTGACTTACGATCTGGTCTCGTTGTTGCGCGACGCCTATGTGGATTGGAGCGAAGAGCGCCAATTGGATTGGGCGGCACGGTATTGGGAGCTGGCGCGAGAATCCGGCGTTCCCGTTCCGGTTCGCTTTGATACGTTTTGGCGTGATTTTGAATGGATGGGCGTACAACGCCATTTAAAGGTTGCCGGCATCTTCGCGCGTTTGGCGATTCGTGACGGCAAAAAAGCCTATTTGAACGATATGCCCCGCGTCATCGGCTATCTGCGTCACGCCGCGGGACGCTACTCCGAGTTTTTCCCGCTGTTGAAATTTTTGGACGCGTTAGACGGCAAAAAACCGCAGACGGGTTATACGTTTTAGGGGCAGGAATCAGAGGGGGCGGCAAAAAGTAAAAACCTACACCCTATGCCCAAAAGTAAACCCCTACTTTTGGGCAGTTCGGGTTTGCCGAATAAAAAAGCCCCATTTATAAAAGGGGGTGACTGCAAAGCAGTCGGGGGTTTGCATCATCCGCCGTTCCCGCAAAAAAGTATCCGGCTTCGCCGGTACTTTTTTGGAAAAGATTAACCGGCAAAAAGTAATACTTTTTGACGAATAGCTATTGCATAAAATGAAACATCGTCCAACAGACAACGCAAACGCCATGATTTTGGCTGCCGGACGCGGCGAGCGTCTTCGCCCGCTCACGGATACCACGCCCAAACCCTTATTGGAGGTCGGCGGCAAACCGATCATTCAATGGCAAATCGAAGCCTTAGCGCGCGCGGGATTCTCGCGCATGGTCATCAACGTTTCATGGTTGGCGCAACAATTCATCGACACTCTTTCAGACGGGCATGCCTTCGGCGTTGACATCTTGTGGTCTCTTGAACACCCTACCCCTTTGGAAACCGCCGGCGGGATTGCCCACGCAAAACATCTTTTTGCCGACGCGCCCATCGTGATTGTCAGCGGCGATTTGTGGCACGCCTTTGATTATCAAACGCTTCTCCCGATCATCGACCATTTAAAAACAAAAAAACGCGGCGCGCACTTGGTGATGGTCGAAAACCCCGACTATCATTTAAGCGGAGATTTTTTATTCGGCGAAGGAAAACTTCATCCCGCCACGCCCGACAACCTTAAACGCTATCCCAAACTCACCTTCGGCAACATCGGTGTTTATACGCCCGAATTGTTCGCCGCGTTAGACCCAAATCAACCGCGTAAGTTAGCGCCGCTTTTGTCGGGTTGGATTGATGAGGGAATTGTTTCCGCCGAACGGTTTGACGGTCTCTGGCGCAACATCGGCACCGTTGAGGAGCTTAATGATGTTCGGCAAAAAGTATTCGCCCAAAAGTAAACCCCTACACTCGACGGCAAAAAGTGGTACTTTTTGCCGGTTGAAGTTCCAAAAAAGGACAGGCAGAGCCTGATCCTTTTTTGCGTAGGGGCGAACTGTGTTCGCCCGAAAAAACAAAAAACCGGATTGCGGGTCTGCCTGCCTTCGGCAGGTCTGTCCGCAATGACGAAGTGAGAGGTTGCAGGTTGTTGTTTGATTCCGCGTTTTGCAATGTTTCCTTTCGGGACGCCGAGGGCGGTGTCCCCTTCATCTGATCCCTGATTCACTTTTTG
>JAIRPA010000183.1 GCA_031257235.1 Burkholderiales bacterium
TCTGCAAAGAACGCCAAAAAGTAGAAACTTACTTTTTAGCGTTTGCGCGGGCTTCTTTGATGCCGGTTTCGAGCATTCGGGCAATCTCGGCGTTATCCGGCGCGGACTTTTGGGCGCGAACCCAATACTTTTCCGCGGTAGCAAAATCGTTGCGGTCAAATGCCTCCGTGCCGGCAAGCGCCAAGGCTTTCCAATGATCGGGGTCAACCTTTAACGCGCGGCGAATCATCTCCATAGCCTTGCCGCCTAAATTGCCTTCCTGCATCGCGCCCAACAAATCGGCGTAATCGGCAAGCACATCGGCGTCATTGGCATTGCGCGAAAGAATGTGTTCGTAAGCGTTCGCCGCATCTTGCAGTCTGCCGGTTTGCGCATAAGAGCGCGCCAACAACATCCAGCCGGAAAGATTCTCCGGCTCGGCAGCCATTCGGTGGGCAAACGAAGCCAGAGTGGCGTCAAAATCGTCCTGATCGGCATGCGTGTTGCCGTGCGCGGCGTTGTCCGCAAATCCGGCGGCATTAAACGCGGCAGGCGTGCCGACAATCGCGTACAGCGAGCCGCCGACCAATACAATCCCCAGAAAAAAAGTCACTGCCCACAGGATTTGGCGCGCCGGAGGGGTAGGCGGCGTTTTGGAGGCGGGCGGCACATGAGCCTTTTGTGAGGAGGGGCGGGAAGGGTCGGCTTCTTCAATGGCGCGGCGGTTTAATTCTGCGCGCGCTTCATCGCGCTCTTTTTCTCCGATCACGCCCCGCGCAAAGTCGGCTTCGAGCTCTTCGATTTGATCGCGCAAAATCGCAAGGTTGGATTTCTCCGTCGATTCGGTTTTAGGGGAAGCCTGATGCCGGTTTGACGGATAAAAAAGCCACACCGCCGCAATCACCGACATTACCGCCGCCACCGTCAAAAAAACAATCACATTGACTCCTTCGTTAATTCAGAATATATATTTATAATTCGTCTCGACCTTCAATCAGCGCCGTGGCGCGGGCTTCTTCTGCCGCGCTTAATTGTTCGTTCGATTGATCGGCGGATTTTGAGTAGCGGCGCACCAATAACAACATGGACGCAAGCCCTAACAGTAATAAAACAATGGGACCTGCCCACAATAGTACCGTGGTTGTTTTGACGGGAGGTTGATACAAGACAAAATCCCCATAACGATCGGTCATAAACTGGATAATTTCTTCATCGCTTTTGCCTTCCGCGACAAAGTGACGCACCTGACGCCGCAAATCCACCGCAAGCTCGGCGTCGGATTCGGCGATGGATTGATTTTGACACACCAAACAACGAAGTTTGAGCTCTAATTCCACCGCGCGCTTTTGCGCGACAGGATCGTTCTCGGTGGGCGTGGCTTCAAGCGCCCAGGCAGGCAAGACCAGCCACCAAGAGATCAACAAGATCAGCCATTTTTTCATTGCGATTCAAGCTCCTTGATTTTGGGAATTATCGTGTTGTAAAGGACTTCTTCGGAGATAGGTCCTATTTGTTTGTATCGAATAAAACCCGCTTTGTCGATTAAAAACGTTTCGGGAACGCCATAAACGCCTAAGTCCATGCCGAATCTTCCGTCGGCGTCAATGATGGATAAGGTATAAGGATCGCCAAAATTGTTCAGCCATTTTGCGCCGTCCGCGTATTTGTCTTTATAGTTTAAACCGACAATCGGCACGCCGATTTCTTTTGCGTATTTGACCAATACGGGATGCTCTTCCCGACACGAGACACACCACGATGCCCATACATTCAAAAGCCACACTTTGCCGGCAAAATCTTTTTCGGTGACGGTTTTATCCGGCGAACGAAAATCCGGCAACGCAAACGAGGGCACCGGTTTGCCGATCAACGGCGAAGGAATCTCGCGCGGGTTGCGGTTTAACCCCACCATAAAAAAAACGGCGAGAATCATAAACACACACAGCGGAATCAATAAAACCCATTTTCTTTTCATCATGTTCCTCTTATCGTTATTTGATGACAGTATTGCCGGTTAAGGTATAACGCATCAGCGAGATGGGTGCAGGGTGATGCGTTTTGACACGGTAGCGTCGATCAATCAGCGCCAGCAATCCGCCCAACGCCATTAAGATACAGCCCCCCCAAATCCACGTGACGAACGGTTTGTAGTAAACCCGAACAATCCACGATTCCGGCGAGAGTTGCTCGCCCAAAGAAACATAACGATCCCCGAAAATCCCGGAATCAATCGAGGCTTCGGTCATCGGCATTCCATGAGAAGCATATATCCGTTTTTCGGGATAGAGTTTGCGGAGTTCTTTTTCGCCTTTGATCAGCGCGAACGTGCCGCGCGTGGCATCGTAGTTGGCGCCGGTGACGGCTTCCAGCCCTTCAAGTTTGAAGGTATAACCGCCGACTTCAACCGTGTCACCGATTGCCATTTTGACATCGCGCTCGGCTTCAAAACCTTTGACCACCGTGACCCCGATGACGAAAACGGCGATGCCCAAGTGCGCCAAACACATGCCCCAGAAACTTGCGGGTTGGCGACGCAGTTTTTTGGCGAGGTCTCCCGACAATGCCTGCATGAGCCTGACGATCAAGGTCGATAGGATCCAAAACGCCATGAAAAAGCCAAGCGTTAAAAGGACGACACTTGTCCACGCAAAGCCTTTGAGCATGATCGCCAAAAGCAATGCCGCGATGAAAGAGACGCCAAAAGGAATCGCTAATTTTCGGAAGAGGGAAGAGGCGTCCATTTCTTTCCAGCGAATCAAAGGACCTGCGCCCATCAGCAACACCACCAAAGCCATGATCGGCACAAAGACTTTTTCAAAGTAGGGCGGCCCGACGGAAATTTTGCCTAAGTTAAGCGCGTCCAAAAAAAGCGGGTAGAGTGTGCCCAACAAAACCGTGCCGCACGACACGCCCAATAAAATGTTGTTGCCCAAAAGAGCGGTTTCACAAGAAACGGGTTTAAACGCCCCCGGCGTGCCGACGCGCAAGGCGCGGAAGGCAAAAAGCGCGAACGAGCCGCCGATGACCAGCGCCAAAAATGCCAAGATAAAGAGCCCGCGACGCGGGTCGGTGGCAAAGGCGTGAACGGAAGTCAGCACGCCTGAGCGCACCAAAAAAGTGCCCAAAAGCGACAATGAGAAGGCGACGATCGCCAAAAGCACCGTCCAAATTTTGAAAGTCCCGCGCTTTTCGGTGACCGCCAGCGAGTGAATCAACGCCGTGCCGATCAGCCAAGGCATCAACGAAGCGTTTTCGACCGGGTCCCAGAACCACCAACCGCCCCAGCCCAATTCGTAATACGCCCACCAGCTGCCGATTAAAATGCCGACCGTCAAAAAGCTCCACGCAAGTAAAGTCCAAGGACGAGACCACCGCGCCCAGGTCGCATCCAATTTGCCGGACAAAAGTGCCGCAACCGCAAACGAAAACGCCACCGAAAACCCGACGTAACCCATGTACAACATCGGAGGGTGCAGCACCATTCCGGGGTCTTGCAGTAAGGGGTTTAAGTCTCGCCCGTCTGCCGGCATCGGGAAAATCCGCTCAAAGGGGTTGGAAGTAAAGAGCAAAAAGAGCAGTAAACCGACGGTGATCAACCCCATCACGCCCAAGACGCGCGCGACCATTTCTTCGGGAAGGTGGCGGGAAAATACCGAAACCGCGAACGACCAAATCCCCAAAAGGCAGACCCACAGCATGATCGAGCCCTCGTGTGAGCCCCATGCCGCGGCGATTCGGTAAGCGAGCGGGAGTTGAGTGTTGGAGTTGTTGGCGACGTTCAACACGGAAAAATCGTTGACGACAAACGAGTAAATCAGACACCCGTATGCCAAAATCAAAAAGAAGAACGTGCCTTGCGCGGTTCGCCTGGCAAGCGCCATCCACGCCGGAATGTTTTTTGCCGCGCCGATCAAGGGTAACGTCCCTTGAATCAACACCAAAATCAGCGACAAAACTAAAGCGAATTGCCCTATTTCAGGAATCATAAACTTGCTTTCTTAATAAAGATGCCGTTATTCGGAACAGTCGAATTATAGGCGGTTATTCGGTAAAAAGTAAAAATGCGGGCAGAAGCGGGCGAGCCCGCCGCCCAAGACCTTTGCAAAACTCCGTGTTGGGGTGTGGCAACTTTTGGGCGGAACTCATTTTGCGAAGCAAAGTGAGTGGAGACCAAAATTCTCCCATGCGTTGTCTGCGGGCGAGCCCGCCTTACTTCTTGGGTATCTCATCCTCCAAGGTTTTGTCGGAGTCTTTGAGGTAAGGTGAGAGATAAAAACCCAACGGGATCATAAAAAGAACAATCAGAATTAAGGTGCCGAACACTTTGAAATTGACCCACGTGGCTTCGGAGTAATGCGTCGCCACCACGCGATTTAATATCGCCAAGCCGATAAAAAAGGCAACCCACGCCCAAGTCAGTTTGGTCCAAACGGAGGGAGGTAGGGTGAAGGGCTTCATCACGTAGCGCAACAAGTCCTGTTTAAAACCTAATTTGCCGACCGTCAAAATGATCGCAAAGGCGGCGTACAACACCGTCGGCTTCCATTTGATGAATTCAGGATCACGAAAGATCAAGGTAGCGCCGCCAAAAATCGAGATGACCGCCAACTGCAACCAATGAATGACCCCGATTTTTTTCTTGAAATATAAGTAAACAATTTGAAGCACGGAGGCGGCAATGGCCGTTGCCGTGGCGTAATAAATACTGCCGGTGACTTTATAAACACCAAAAAAAAGAATCAGCGGGAGATAGTCAAGAAGAATAGCCATTAGAAAGTCCAAATTGTTATCAAGATTGTGATCATGGCGGCAATGATACAAAAAAAAGAGAGGTGATCAGATGCGCTCACAAAAACATCCGTGCCTTTAAAATGGAGGAGGGACAACATAATACAAAGAAGAATAAGATAAGCCCACCAAGGGATGTGAAGATAAGCCCACCAAGGGAAGTGAGGTATCATAAGCAGCTATCGTTTTATATAGATAGTGTTGCAAGACCGGTAAAAACGCAGGGGGACATGAACTTTGCGCCATAAAAACGCCGCGCCCGGATCAGACTTACGTTGGGGGGCAATGGTTTCGTGTCCGGTGATTGCCGTGATCGGGTAACGTGTGATCAACCGTTTCAATAAGTGATTTAAAGTTTTGTATTGCGCGCTTCGATAAGGAGTGGTGTCCGTGCCTTCGAGCTCAATCCCGATAGAAAAATCGTTACACCGTTCTTTGTTTTGCCACGTTGACGCGCCTGCGTGCCACGCGCGACGCGCACAATCGACAAACTGAATCAACGCGCCGTTGCGGCGAATAAAAAAATGCGCGGAGACACGCAAACCTTGAAGTGTGGCAAAAAAAGGATGAGCGTGGGGTTTTAAGGTATTCGTGAAGAGTTGCGTCACAAACTTGCCGCCAAACCGCGCCGGCGGCAAGGAAATATTATGAATCACGATGAGCGAAATATCATCGGGCATGGGGCGATCATCCACGTTGGGGGACGCCCCCCACCTTGCCTGCGCCACGATGCCCGAATCGGCAAAACAAAATAGGGGTTTTATCTTTATTTTTTTGGCGGCGCGCATTACTTTAAACCCAAACGATCCATGCGGTAACGCAACGCGCGGAAAGTGACCCCCAAGAGTTTTGCCGCCGTGGTGCGATTGCCGTTGGCTTTTTCCAAAGCGGCAGAAAGAATTTTGCGCTCGGCGTTGTCTAAGTATTCTTCAAGCGAGGTGTCTTCTTTGCCCGCGCCGACCTTTTCAAAAAAGGAGGCGGTTTCATCGGCTTCCGGCGCGGCGGTTTCCCCGCGTGGCGCATAAGTTGGTGAAGGCATTAAATATAAATCTTGTTCGTGGATTCGTTTGGGGTCGGGGGCTAAAGATAACCCGCGCTCCAATACGTTTTCTAATTCCCGCACATTGCCGGGGAAAGGATAACGTTGCAACGCGGCAATCGCGTCATCCGCTAAGGCAACCGCGCGTTTTCCTGCCAAGCGCGACAAAATCTGTTCGGCGATCAACGGGATGTCTTCACTCATTTCGCGCAACGGCGGCATGGAAAGCTCAATGACGTGCAATCTGAAAAATAAGTCTTGACGAAATAAATCGGCTTCGACCAAACGCGGTAATTTTTTGTGGGTCGCGCTGATGATGCGCACATCCACCGGCTCTTCCGTGGTACTGCCGATGCGCCGCACTTTCTTTTCTTGGATGGCGCGCAATAACTTGACTTGCATGGTCAGCGGTAAATCGGCGACTTCATCCAAAAACAAAGTTCCGGTGTGCGCGGCTTGAAAGAAGCCGACACGATCGGCGTCTGCGCCGGTGAACGATCCTTTCTTATAACCAAAAAATTCGCTTTCCATGAGGTTTTCGGGAATCGCGCCGCAGTTGACCGCGATGAACGGCGCTTTGGAGCGAGGGCCTTTATAGTGAATTAAACGCGCGGCCACTTCTTTGCCGGTTCCCGATTCGCCGTGAATGAACACCGGCGCCAAACTTTGCGCGATTCGGTCAATCATGGTGCGGACGTGTTCAATGGCCGGAGAATTGCCCCAAAGCGCGTAGGCTTCCGGCTCGCGGGTTTTGTCCGGGGTTTTAATGGCTTGCTTGACCAAAGCGCGTAATTGTTCAAGGTCAACCGGCTTAGACAGATAATCAAAGGCGCCGGCTTTCATGGCGGCAATCGCGTTTTCGGTATTGCCGAACGCGGTGATGACGGCCACGGGAACATCGAGTTCGTTTTTGCGAACGTAGTCAATCACGTCCAGTCCCTCGCCGTCCGGCAAGCGCATGTCGGTCAAACATAAATCAAAATCCTGATTTTTGAGTTTTTCTTTGGCGGCCGTGACCGAATCCGCAGAGACCACCTCAAGCCCCAAACGAATGAGGGTGATGTCTAAAAGTTCCAGCAAGTCCGGTTCATCATCAATAATCAACACGCGCGGTTGAGCGCGAGCAATAGGGCGGGATGGAGGCATAGTTTTCTTTCGGTTCTAAAGTTAAGTGGACGATATTATATATTTATGTTTTTCTAAAAGCGCCGCGCGCGTTGGTCAAACGCAATCTTAATCTGAAATGCGCACCCTCATCCGGGGAGGAGGGAAGTAATTCCAGATCGGCAAAATTGGCGTAGGCAAGTTCACGCGCAATATATAACCCTAACCCCGTTCCTGAGGAACGCGTGGTAAAAAACGGCTCAAACAAACGCTCGCGGACTTTATCGGGGATGCCCGGACCGTCGTCAACAATATCCAGCCGTGCGTGTTCCAAATCGGTGCCGGGCAATAACAATATTCTGATGCTACCCTCGGACTTACGGCAGAATTGCCACGCATTGCGCGATAAGTTCCAAATGATTTGATCGAGCTGCCCCCGGTCAAACGAACAATGCGCGTTTTCCAGCGAGCGGTCAATCGAAAGCGATAATACGTTGGGCGACATTTGTTCGCTGGCGATAATTTCTTCGACTAAGGAACGCAACATATCGGGGAGATGTATGGTTTCCGCGTTTCTGCGGTCACGTCGGTTCAACTGCAAAATTTCGGTGACGATGCGGTCGATGCGTTTGCCGTTGCTTCGGATCATGCCCAAAAGCCGCACTTGTTCCATCGTTACCCCTTCGTCCTCTTCCAAAAGCTGGGCGGCTTGCTGAATGGCGGAAAGCGGGTTTCGGACTTCGTGCGCAATAGAGGCGGTTAATCGTCCCAGCGCCGCGAGTTTAAGATTTTGCGCTTCCACGCGCGAACGTCCCAAGTCTTCAAGATACACCAGCGTGCCGCCGTTGGTGGTCGAGCCAATGCGCACAAAACGCGGAATGAGGATCGAGGTTGAGGAGACGACCGACAAAGGCGGCATCACGGTTTTATTGTCTGTCAACCACAAACGCCACGTGTCGGAAAGCGATTTATTCCATTTCTCAAGCGGCTGACCCGACGCGGCAACGTGCGCCACGTCCAATAAAGAAACGGCTTGCGGGTTATAACCCCGAACCACGCCGTTTACATCCAAAATCATCACGCCGTCTTTCATGTCCCGAATCACCGTGCGGTTGATTTGTTCAAGATTGATGATGTCGATGCCGCGTTGCTGAACCAAACGCTCGGACGCGCGGGTGTAGTAGCCGATGTCGATGGCGATTCGGATCACAAAAAAGTAACTGACGCAAATAAGACCCGTCACCAAAAGCTGGGAAGTTTCGCAAGAACCTTTGAGGTAAAGAAAGGTGGTTGTGGTGATGAACATCGCGGTGGGGATTAAGGCGTGCGCCCACGCCAGCTGCCTTCCCAACAGCCAACCGTGCGCGGCAAGTTGCGGGAAGATGAAAATAGGAAGCGTGAGCAAGGTGGCGTCGCCCGCAATCATCATCGCGGCAAGAAAAATGGAATCGCCCGAAATGGCGCAAAAAAGCGCCCAGCGCAACGGCAAATATTGTTCTTCAGACAGCGAAAAGAAAATCTGCGCCATCGCAAAACCAAAGTAAAGCATCACGCAGATCACGAAAATCGTGGAATGCTGGAAGCCCATGCGTTGCGCGCTTGCCAATAAAATGCTACCCAAAAGCGCCAAGGTGTAGCCGCCACGATAGATGGCGATGATCCACAAAACGCGCCTTTCGGTGGCACTCAAAGGAACGGAAAAAAAGTCCGGTGAACGAAACATAAGGGCATTTTAATCGTATCGGTTACATTTGGGGTCAGCGCAATGATAACCGTCATGGGCTAATTTTGCGTCCGAGACGGGGACAAAAACGCCGCAGGAGGCACAACGAACCATTCGTTCCGCGCCGGCAGGGGGCTTTTTTTTCTGCGGGAGATCGGGAGGGGGAGACGAGCGTTTACTCGTGAATCGGCGCACCACAAACATCACGCAAAATGCCAATACCAACCAAAAAATAAGTCTGCCCATAGGAATGAATGTGTTGTCATGGCGCCCCCGGCACGAATCGAACGTGCGACCCCACCCTTAGGAGGGGTGTGCTCTATCCACTGAGCTACGGAGGCGAACCGGCGTATTATCTCATGTTAATGGCGTTCGGCGATTCGGCAAAAAGTAGGGGTTTACTTTTTGCCGAACCCCGGATTCCTGATTCCTGACCCCTGTATTGCGTCGGAACCAATAATCCTATAGAATCCGAAATCCGCCTAAATCAGGCGGTTTTTCAATTACTTCACGGAGTTATCATGTACGCGGTCATAAAAACCGGCGGAAAACAATACAAAGTTTCCGTTGGTCAAAAACTTAAAATAGAACAGATACCGGCGGACGTGGACGCAGAAGTTGTACTCGATCAAGTATTGATGGTCGGAGACGGCGATAGCGTACGTCTAGGGGCACCTGTTTTGGAAGGCGTTTCGGTCAAAGCGACAGTGTTGGAACACGCGCGCGGCAAAAAGGTGCAGATTTTCAAGATGCGTCGCCGTAAACATTACCGGAAAAGTCAAGGTCATCGTCAAAACTACACGCTTGTGCGTATTGACAGCATTGTTGCGTAAAGGAATTTATCATGGCACATAAGAAAGCAGGCGGAAGTTCCCGTAACGGGCGCGATTCACAGGCAAAACGCTTAGGCGTTAAATCCTATGGCGGTGAAGTCATCAGCGCGGGCAGCATCATCGTGCGCCAACGCGGCACCCAAGTTCACCCGGGGGTGAATGTCGGTTGCGGCAAAGATTTCACCTTGTTTGCCAAGGTGGACGGCAGAGTCGAGTTCACCGTCAAAGGTCCCAAAAAAGATAAATTTGCCAACGTATTGCCTGTGGCGTAAGTCCGGCGCGGCAAATTGTTACTTTTTAGATCGTCAAAACGCGGCATCACTGCCGCGTTTTTTATTGTTTTTATCGTCGCGTCTGGTTAAGCTATGATGATCACCGAAAGGACGCCGAACAAATGACCCCACTATCCATAGTCGCTTTAATCCCCGCCGCCGGTTTGGGCGCGCGCTTTGGAGATCAAACCTTAAAGCAATATGCGCCGATTCACGGGCATCCGATGATGTATTGGACGATTCGGCGCATTCACATGGGCTTGAAACCCAACCTGATTGCCGTCGTTTTATCGCGGGATGATAAGCAGTTTGCCTCGTTGATTCCCGAATTGCCCGATAACGTTTTGCCTTTGTATTGCGGCGGCGCGACCCGTGCGGAAAGTGTGGCCAATGGGTTGACCTCGTTGTCCGAACGAGTGCTTCCCGAAACGTGGATCGTGGTTCATGATGCCGCGCGTTGCGCCATCCCGATTCCAACTTTGGCGCATTTGACCAATGAATTACGCGCGATGCCGGCGGCGTCCGACGAAGGCTTAATTTTGGCACTGCCTTTGTCGGATACCTTAAAGAGAGCCAACGCGGATCAAACCCGATCGGAAAAAACGCTGGAGCGTTCCGGGCTTTGGGGCGCGCAAACGCCGCAGTGCTTTCGGTTTCACGTGTTACAAGAGGCGTTGGCGTTGGACACGGCGCATACGTCCACCGACGAAGCGCAGGCGGTGGAACGTTGGTGCGAAGAAACCGGAACGCCCAAACCGAAATTTGTGCGCGGCTCACGCCAAAATATTAAACTGACGTATCCCGAAGATTTGCCGGTGGTCTCGGCATTGATTGCGTTGCAGGAGAAAATAACATGATGCGGATTGGTCAAGGGTTTGATGTTCACGCTTTTTCCGAGGATCCCAAACGCCCGTTGCGCTTGGGGGGGGTCACCCTACCCAACGAGCGTGGATTGGAAGGGCATTCGGATGCGGATGCGGTGTTGCATGCCTTGGCAGACGCTTTTTTGGGCGCGGCCGCCTTAGGCGACATCGGCGATCATTTTCCCGATACCGATCCCCAATGGAAAAACGCCGACAGTGCGGAGCTTTTGCGCCATGTCACGCTTTTGGTTCGCGCGGCGGGGTATAGGTTACTCAACGCGGACATCACCATTCTTGCCGAACAGCCTAAAATCGCGCCCTATCGCATGGCGATGTTGGAGTCGATTGCCGACGCGATGGGTGTGCGCTTGGAGCGGGTGTCGCTTAAAGCCACCACCACGGAAAAGTTAGGTTTTGTCGGCAGGAAAGAAGGGATCGCGGTCAGTGCGGTGGTCTTGTTGTTAAAAATTAACGCGCATTTAGATTATCTGAATGTGGATTGAGCCCTTGGCAAAACTCAATGTTTGGGTTGGCGGAGGTTTTAGACGGGTTTTGTGTTGAATGAATCGGGGCGCGGCAGGGTTCGCGCCCATTTATTTTTTTCTATATTGTGACGTCGAAAGGATAACCATGATGAATCGTGCCTCGCTTTTTGAACCTTTTACTTTTGCCAACGGGGCCACCCTTTCCAACAAAATCGTGATGGCGCCGATGACGACTTGGTCGGGCGACAACCAAGGGAACAACACCGAAGAAGAATTACGCTATTACGCCGCCCGCTCGGCGGGGGTGGGGATGGTGATTACGGGAACCACCTATTCGATTGCCGGCGGGAAGGGCTTTGATGGGCAATTTTCCGCCGAAGACGATCGTTATATTCCGTCGTTAAAAAAACTTGCGCAAACGATTCAAAGTCAAGGGGCGAAAGCGGTCTTGCAAATTTTTCACGCGGGGAGGCTCTCGCGTCCGGAATGGGTGCCCGACGGCGATGTGGTCGCGCCTTCATCGGTACGCGCCGTTCGCGCGGACGAAGATTCTCGTCCGCCGCGCGCGCTATCGGAGTCGGAAATCCATAAAATCATTCAATCGTTTGCGGCGGCCACCTCGCGCGCGATTGCCGCCGGGTTTGACGGCGTTGAAATCCACGGCGCCAACGGTTATCTCATCCAACAATTTTTTTCGCCGCACGCCAACCAACGAACCGATTCATGGGGCGGCAGCCGACCGGCGCGCGCGCGTTTTGCGTTGTCGGTGCTGGATGCGGTGCACAACGTTGTTCGTGAACAGGCACCGAAAACCTTCATTTTAGGGTATCGCTTTTCGCCGGAAGAAACCGGTGAGGTGGGGATCACGCTTGACGATACCTGCTATCTGATCGATCAATTGTTGGAGCGCCCGCTCACGTATTTGCACGTTTCTCTCAAGCAATTTGATTTAACGTCGCAACGCGATGCCGCCGACAAACGCGTCATCGGCGACCTTGTTCGCCGCCAAATCAACGGTCGTGTCCCGTTAATCGGCGTCGGAGGCATCAAAACGGCGGATGATCTGATTAAAGCCAAAGCGATAGGTTACGACTTAATCGCCGTCGGCAGTGCTTTGATTGCCGATCCGCAGTGGGTGGAAAAAATAAAGTCCGGCAAGCCATGTTTGCCTTGGGTCACGGAAGAACATGTCTTGAAATATCACGTGCCCCAAACCATGTTTGAAACCTTAAAGCTGTATTTTCCGAACGTGATCGGGTAGGAATCGTTCGGGGAAAAGGATGTTTTTTGACGGGGTTAAGACGCTATCTTCGTCGAATTAACGGAAAAACGCCGCTATTATTCAATAAAAGCGGCGTTTTTGCCGTCATGTGCTGTGTAATCTCATTGAACTTCTAACGGGATTTTAACGTGTTACACCGAACGGCACTGTGTAACGGCGCAATCATATCATCATAGTTTTCACGCACATGACAATCAGGATAAAAGGATCAAAAGAGCAGACAAGCGATTCAAGAAGAGGGTCGTTGTTTCATGGGTTATATGTTTTTGTCAC
>JAIRPA010000030.1 GCA_031257235.1 Burkholderiales bacterium
AGGTCGCCACCGAATCGGCGTCCATAGAAAGAGGGGTTGCCGTTGCCTCCGGCAACTCCTGAACGTTCGGCGTGGGCGAAAGAGGCGCGTGGGAAGACGCGGGGTCTTGAATCGCCGACGGGAGGGCTTGATCTTTAACCGGCTTGATTTCCAACACCTCTTCCTCTTTAAGCGGCAAGGCGATCATCTGCGTTCCTATATCAAAAAGCTCGGCGTCCGCGTTTTGAATGCCGGTGATCGAGGCGCGCGGGGCGGTTTTGTGAAACAAGGTCGATTCGTCTAAAAGCGGAATGAGCTTTGAGGCATCTTTGGATTCGCCGCGTAAATATACGTATCGTTGAGGTTGCCCTTCATTTTTTACCAAGCGCACTTCTAATTGCGTCAACCAAGTATCCGTCGGAAGAAGTTGTGTGACCTCATTTAAAACACTCAACATCGTCGGAAACGCGGTCTTTTCTTTTTGAATCACATTCCATTGCGCCACATAAGTGTTTTGGGTGGCGTATAAGGTTTCAATCCGCAACGCCTTGCCGCGTAGGGCTTGAACACTTTGGGTCAGGCGCGATAAGTAATCCGCCTTTTGAATGAGGGGAAGCGCGGTCACGGCAATCAAGGCAAGGATGACCGCGATCATCATGGGCTTTATTCTTTGCGTGAGCGCATTTTTATGGTGATCTCTTTTACTCTCCGGTAAAAGATTAAATGCTTCCTCCACCCGATCGGGGGCGTCGGCAAGAATCCCGCCTACCGCAAAGCCCAAAGACCGCGCGCGGGCAAGCAGGGTGTCTGTCGGTTTTTTGGGAATCACCGCAAACGCCACCTCGATTTCTTCTGTGGCTTCATGGTGACTTAAAAGGCGAATATCGGAATACACTTCATCTGCGTGAAACGGGGTATAACGATCGGTCTCATAGGCAAAGGTTTGCGCCAAGTTCTCCGAAAGCGCGGCAGGTAAGGTCAATTGGCGACGCAAGACCTTCACCCCGTCGAGCCACAACATCACGGGACTATCAAGATTCGGGAACGCGGCTTGGGCAAACGAGGATTCCGGTGACGAAGGCAAGGCAGAAGAAGCGTGAAGCCCTCGTGTCACGATGCCTTGATGAACCGTCGGCATCCATAACAACACTTCATGGTCTTTGAGGGTGACTGCCGGCAACATCGCGCTTTGTTGTAATCGCGCGCGCACTTTTTGCGGCAGGAGTTGGAGTAATTCTGCCTGCCACTTTATCCACCCGTCCCGACAACGTTGGATCCATGAGGAAGAAATCAGGCTCATGCGTCCCTCCAATCATAAATAAGAAACGGTCGGGAACTCTGCCCTGTATATCGAATGATCGCCGTGCGCGTTAAAGTAAAGCCTTCATCACTTTTTAAAGTTGCCGTGATGCGCCATATAGGGCTTTTGCCGCCCATGCCGTGAAACAAAGGCAAGGCTTGCCCTTGATCGCGCGCGCGACGCCGATCTTCAATATAACGATCCACCGAGTCTTCGTCCGCTTGGGGCAAACACAATAAGACTTCACGCGGTGCGGTTGTGGTGTTGATCGCCGCCGTTTTGGAGTAAACCGTGATAAAAGGCGCGACGTTTGCGTAGATTTGCGGGGTCACGCCTAAAACCTGCCCCAATTCTTCTTGGGTGCGAAAGGAGGTGTTCGACGGCGCATGGTTTTTATGAGCCGCGCGATACTCCGGCGCTTCCGCGCCGAACGGACGGGTAAGATCATCCGCGTCTCGCCAATCCAACAGCGCGTTGACGATGGACTCTGCCGTTCGCGCGTCTACACCGCCCACTCTCTCAAAAAGGCGTTTTAACGTGTGTTCATCGGCGGCGTTTATATCAATAAAACTTGATTCGTCCACGATCGTGACGGTAAGGTCGGCTTCGTCTTCGGTGAGAGGGTAGGAAGTGCCGTCCGCCTTCCAACCGTCGTTGGGGTCAACCTTGGGGCGGGCAAGCTCATAGACCGCGCGTTCTATCGCGCCGTCGACGTGTAACCCCGCTTTGATTTGAGCGACACTTGTTTGTGTGGCCACTGCCTCGCTTCGCATCGCAAACGCAAACCCGCTCGCCATCAAGACTAATAATACAATCATCCACAAAACAAGGATCAACGCCATGCCGCGCATGTTTTGAGGGAGAGGGATTTTTTCAGACAAAAATCGTCGGGGTTTCCTTGCACTCATTTGAGTTTGAGCCATCGCCGGTGAAAGTTTCCGCAAGCCATCCGCCGTTCTCACAAAAAATCGTCGGGGTTTCCCCGCGATTTTTTGCCAATCATTTCCGGCAAAAAGTACCACTTTTTGACGAACGTTCCTCATGCCCCACCCCCGCACACTCCCGAACTTTCATTCCACTGCGGGCAACCGACTTCCGGCGCGCGTTTCAAGATCACATAAAACGTTTGCCATGCCGCATGATGATTGGCGCTTACCTCCATTCGTATCATTTGGGGTAAACGTTGGGTATTCTTCCACTCGTGCGTCCATACAGGGTCATCATGGATTGAAGCGTCTTCCGGCAAGCCAAAATAATTCAATTCCAAAGAAGACACCTCTTCGGCCAACACCGTCTGCCTCGCGTCTTTAAAATCAGGCAATTGATCGTGGTTGGCGTCGACTGTTGTATAAGACAAAATCAACGATAAGCGGTCGGCGTCTCGCCGGGTGGAAAGCCGCCACGCATAAAGCCCGCCTTCATGGTGACGCGCGGGCATCGCCGACACATAAATCAATTCTTCCTTTTGACCGAAGAAGATCAAAGGATGCCCGGGGACTTTTTTAAAGCGCAAAGGATAGGCGTTTTCTAATTGGGCGCGCAAAAAGGTCTGACTGCTCCGCATCATCGTGGCAGCGTCCGTCAAGGATTCTCCTAAGTCACGGGTTTTGCCGGCCATTTTAAATATTCCCAAAAGCGTCCCCGATAAAAGCGCCAACAGGGTCATCGCGATCATCACCTCTAACAAGGTAAAACCCGATGAATGTTGATCAAACGCGCGGCGCGGGGAGGGGATGCCCGCATTCGGTCGGAAATGAATCATGGGGGTCATCATGTTTGATCTGCCACCGTGTGATACGTCACCATTGTGACCGTTTTTTTGATTCCCCACGCGTTGTTAAAATCCACCTTCGCTAAAATCTTATACAGTTTTAAGGGATGTTTTAATTCGGCGGAAGAAAGCGCCGTGGCTTTTGGGGTGACATCCTCCCGCGTATCAGGCGTGACTTCAATCGTCCAATGAATCTCTTGATCGTCCCCTTGCGTGACGCCTTCGATAAGCGGCGCTTCCGCCGTCACGCGGGCGATTTGGCTTTGTGCCACCAAAGCCGCGCGAGACCATACATCGGCAGACTGCGCGTTATCCAAAGAGGCATTGAACAAACGCAATACCGCCACGCCCAAAACGGCAAAAATCACAAACGCCACCAAGATTTCAATCAGCGTGAATCCTCGCGCGCTTGATAGCGGCATGGCGTGTCGCTTTGGGTTGTTTGCCGCATTAACCGCGCTCATGATTGCCTCCGATACGTGCGCGGCCGGTGAGCCAATCAATCGTCACTTCATAAAAACGCGGACTCATTTTTTTGGCGGCGATCGTCACTCTGCCACCGTTGGAGCTCCCGTCCGGATAAAAGCGAATACTGCCCGTGTGATCGTTAATTACATCGTTAGTCGCCGTATAAAGTTGTAAATCAATACTTTCCGGCAGGGCGTGTTCAGGGCGCGATTCGGCATGGGGGTCTTGTAAACCATGCTCAATACGAAACCGGCGACGGTCAAGATCAATCGTCAAAAGCGTTTCCTCTCGACGATGAATCGCCTCCGCTCGGGCTTCTCCGGCGACACTCAACAACATTCGCGCCGCGCCTTTGAGCTCGCTATTAGAAGGCGATTCTCCGCGAATTGAGGGAATCGCCATCCCCAATAACACCGCGATCAAGGACAAGACCACCAGAATCTCCAGTAAGGTCATGCCGCGCACGCGGGAGCGGGCGCGATCACTCGCTTCCCCACGATAAACGATCATAGTTGCCCGCTGGATATATCTTTGTTCACGCCTTCGCCGCCTTCTACCCCGTCAGCGCCCAACGAAATAATTTCGTAAGGCATGCCGTTTTTGCCGGGTTGAACGTAGCGATAATCATTGCCCCACGGGTCAACCGGAAGTTTGTTTTGCTTCCAATACGGACCATTCCAGCGCGAAAGCCCCGAAGGCGCGGAAATCAATGCCTGCAACCCCTCGGATTGTGTCGGATAACGCCCAACCTCCAATTTAAATAAATCTAAGGTATTGACGATATTTTGTATGTCAATCTGTGCGGCTTTTACCTTTGCCTGTTCGCCACGCTCGCCGAAGTTTGCGGCAACAATCCCCATCACCACCGCAATCAAGACCAAAACAATCAGAATCTCGATTAAAGTCATCCCCGATTGTTTTATTTTATGTTGTTGCTTCATTGTGTTCCCCTTTTATTCGTATTTGATGCTTAGTATTTAATATTTAGATTGAGTATTCAAATCCCGGATTTTTTGCAAAAAACCTATCCCACAATATCCGTCATCCCGATCACACCCAACATAATCGCCAGCACAATCACAAAAATAATGCCCGCCAATGTAATAATAATGATCGGCTCTAAAAACGCGATGAACCGTTTCAATGCTACTTTGACTTCACGATCGTAAATATCCGCCACCTCTTCCAACATCATGGTCAGTTGCCCGGATTCTTCCCCCACCGCAATCATCTGCGTGGCAAGTTTGGGATAAGTATTTGTGTTCGCCAAGGGGCGCCCAAACCCGCGTCCTTCCCGCAATTCCGTCACCACGCCGTCTAACACCCGCGCCATTTTGAGGTTTGTGACGGTCTCTTTGGCAATGGTCAACGCCAACAACAACGGAACGCCGTTTTTGAGCAGGGTGGCCAGCGTTCGGGTCAACCGCGCGGTTTCCGTGTTTTTGATGACCTCGCCGATTTTGGCGCGGTTTAATATCCACGCATCCCATGCGGCGCGATAAGACGCATTGTTCAACGCCCGCCGAATCCCCATCAACAACAAAAAGATTAATAATAGAATCAACCACCACCCTGATTTAACGCCGTTGCCCAAAGTGATCACGACTTCCGTCAACCACGGCAAAGCATTGCCGGTTTTGGCAAACGTTGCTTCAAACTGCGGCACCACCCAAATCAAAATCACCGCGATCGACACGATGGCAACCGACAATAAAATACACGGGTAAATCATCGCAGATTTCACCGATTCTTTGAGTTCTTTGGCGCGTTCCATCGTGTCCGCCAAACGGCTCAACACGGTGGACAAAGCGCCGCCGGCTTCCCCCGCGCGAATCAAGTTTGTATAAAAGCGCGAGAAATATAAAGGACGCGCCTCCAATGCCAACGATAACGATTGCCCGCCGCGAACATCGTCTCGAATGCCTTGCAGTAATTCAATCAACACCGGCGAATCGGCAACGCGAATCAGGGTTTCCAAAGACCGATCCAACGTCAGCCCCGCATGTAGCAGGGTGGATAACTCGCGCGTGACAGCCGTGATTTGATCACGCGAGACTTTCCGTGTGCCGATGAAGGGTAAATTCAAGGTTGGCGACGGAGTGTGGGCATCATCCCTCTTGGACAAAGGTGGCGTTAAAGCTCCCGGCGTCACCCGAACGGGAATCAAAGACTGACGTTGCAATTGACCCACAACATCATGCTCGGATTCGCCTTGAAGCGTTCCGATGACAATCTTGCCTCCTGCGTTCACCGCTTTGTAGTTGTATATCAGCATGGTTGTTTATGGTGCGTTAGCACTTCTGACGCCGCTCCCTTTTTTTACTCCCTTGTCGCTCGGATCACTTCTTCCACCGTGGTCACTCCGGACAATGCCTTCATCAACCCATCCTCGTACATCGTCACCATGCCTTCTTGTACGGCTTGGGACTTAATCTCGTTGGCGGTTGCGCGACGCATGATTAAAGAACGCAGGGCATCCGTCATCGGCATCACTTCCACAATACACACGCGCCCGATGTAACCCGTTTGTGAACAGGCTTTACATCCTTTGGCGTGCCATAAGGTATAAGTCTTTTGTTCAGGCGAAAAACGCGATAGATTCAACTCTTCTGCCATTTCGGGCAAAACCGTGTAAGCGGATTTACAATGCGGGCAAAGCGCGCGGGTTAAGCGTTGGGCTTCGATCGCAATTAAAGTGGAGGTTAATAAATAGTCTTCCACGCCCATGTCTAATAATCGGTTGACGGTGGATGCCGCGTCGTTGGTGTGAACGGTGGATAACACCAAATGCCCCGTTAAAGCCGACTGCACCGCAATCTGCGCGGTTTCTAAGTCGCGGATTTCGCCGATCATAATAATGTCCGGGTCTTGGCGCACAATCGAGCGCAGGGCGTTGGCGAAGGTTAAATCGATTTGCGGTTTGACCTGAATCTGGTTGATGCCTTCCATTTGAAACTCAACGGGGTCTTCCACTGTTAAAATTTTTACGTCGGGCTGATTCACGCGATCCAGCGCGGTATAAAGCGTGGTGGTTTTGCCGGACCCGGTGGGACCTGTCACCAATAGAATTCCGTTTGGCTCTTTTAAGGCGGATAAAAACGTTTCTTTGGAGGAGTGCGAAAAACCTAATTGATCGAAGTCTAATGCCACACCGCCTTTATCCAATATCCGCATGACCACCGATTCGCCGTGCAGCGTGGGAATGGTGGAAACCCGTAAGTCGATTTCTTTGCCTTGGGTGTGTAATCGGATGCGACCGTCTTGCGGTAAGCGTCTTTCGGCAATATCCAAGTTGGCGATGATTTTAACCCGTGACACAATCGCCGCCGAT
>JAIRPA010000102.1 GCA_031257235.1 Burkholderiales bacterium
TAAACTTCGATTCGGGTTTTAAAGTAAATTCATAGACCCATTTTTCATTGGTGCGGGTAATCGCGCCCGTTAAATCGGGTCCGGAACTGACTTGACCAATCACGTGGCAACCGTTGCAACCGCCTTTTAAGTATGCGGTTTCACCGCGTTGTGCGGCGGCGGACATTGGGGTGGCAATTTCACGTGCCAAACGATTCTTGGCGCGCAACCCTACGTCTGCGGTTTTGACCATCAATTGCCATACCTGATTTTCCCAAAGAACGGCTTGATCAAGATTGCCGGCTTTATAAGCGGCATCGGCTTTCGCTTTGACCCCCGGAATTTGTCCGTATTGATCTAAGGCGTCCGTCACCAAAGCGGCGATTTCAGGGTATTTTTTAAACCCTTTGTCGGTTAAATACTTCACCACCGATTGGATGACATCATCGGTGGCTTTATTCGTCGCCGTGATTTTTGTGTATTCCGCCTGCAGTTGTTCGGGCGTGAGTTTATTTAACTTCGCCACTTGCTCGTTATCGTAGTTTTTCTTCGGGTCTTTGACGAACAAATACCCCATCATTTCCAAGTGCAGGGCAGAGCAGAATTCCGTGCAGTAATACGGGAACACGCCTTCTTCATCGGCAGTGAAAGTCACCGACGCCGTTTTGCCCGGTTCTATGGACGCATGAACGTTCATGGAGTCGATACCAAAACCGTGGGTTTCGTCTTGTGCGCGCTCAAGGCTCGATAAATGAATCGTCACCACATCGCCTTTGTTGACCACAATATGTTCCGGCGTGATGTGCGAACGCACCAGCGTTGCGTAAACCGTCACCTTATTGCCTTCGCGCACGATGCGTTCTTGCCCGGCCAATACGGCATTGGGATGCGGTTTGCCGGTTCGGCTGTCCGTACCAATATCGTAGGCTTTTTTAGGATGGAGTTTATCGGCGGCAATGGAGGTTGAATCATGGGGTTCCCCCAGAGGAATCGGCATATCATACAAAAGCTCCATTTTGGCGCCGGAGGCGTCGATCAACTGGTGATTTTGCGGATGCAAAGGACCCACGGGATTAAAACGGTCGATCGAAAGTTTATCCAACGCGACCAAATATTTTCCTTTGGGTTTGGCGGATTTTCCTTCCATGGCATCCAAGTGACCAATGTTGTAATGCACATTGATTCTATCCAACACTTTTAAGGTTTTGTAGTTCCATTTGACGACTTGAGAATCCACATAAAGCGATGTATAAACAACGCCGTCTTGCGGATCAAAAGCGGTGTGCAACGGTCCCAAACCTAATTCAGCCTGACCATGCAAAGATTTTTTCAGGTCAATGATCGGAATACCGTAAGGGTCTTTTCCGGCAAAATCTTTTTTATCAATCAAGGCTTTGATTTTTTGGAAATCATAAACGGAGGCGTGCGTGTCAAGTTTGCCGCCGACAATGATATAACGACCGTCGGGAGAGACATCTACGCCGTGCGGTGACTTGGGTTCCGGGATTAAAAAGAGCGCGCCGGCTTTGACGGCAGCGTCGATCGTGATCACGCGATGATTGTTGATCATCTTATAATTTTTCGGGTCTTTGGAAAGTTTTTCCAATAGCTTCCAATTAAAGACGTGAAGATAGTCGTTGTCGTTCCGGCTCATGCCGGCTTCAAACGGCGGCAACCCTTTTTCAACGCCGCCGGTGTACATCTCGGAGTTGAAGGAGTTGACAAACGCCCAGCCGTCAGACACGCTTTTGCCCGCGTCGGATAAATCCTGCATGTAGGGCGGCAATTCCAAAGAGAAGGATTGATCCACCGCAATGCGTCCTACTTTCATGTCAAACTTCCACAGCGTGACTGCGCCGCGAAAGGTTTGTTCATAGCTTTCTATCGGGTGATAGTTTTTATCCAGCGGTGCCGCGTATTGCGTGGCTTCGATGACGTATTCGGAATTAGGCGTCACAAACGCGCCGCCGTGTTCGCTTTTCATGATCGGATTCGTCACGATTTGCACCGTTTCAAAATCTTTTAAGTCGATCACCGCCAAGCGCGGGTTGGCTTTATCGTTGATAAAAAGATAGTCGCCGGTAAATTCGCCGTTTTTTTCGGTAAAGGCAGGGTGATGTGAGTCTCCCCAGGTGATGTCTTTGCCGCCGATTTTTCCGCCGGCTAATACTTTTTTGGATTCGTTATCGTAACCGTAACCTTGCCAAGGCTCCGGGGTAAACACCGCAATGTATTTATAGATACGCATTGAGGGGATACCGTAAACGATCACTTGACCGGATTGTCCGCCGGACGAAAACATAATGAATTCGTCTTTTCTTCCGGAGGGTTGATAGGTTTTGGCGGCGGCCAAGACGTCTTTTTCAGAGAGGTTGCGGGCTTTCATCACCGATTGTAAATCTTCCGCTTGGGCAGATCCAAAGGCAAAGGAAAGAGCGGTGGCGGCGGCGAGTAACCATGAGGTGCGTGAGAATTGCATTGTTTTCTCCATTAAATTGAACAACAAATGCTGCCTGTGTATAGCGCAATCGGTTGGAGTAAAACCGGAAGCAAGGCGTGAACAAATGGGTGAGCAAAGAGCAAATGTGGACTTTTTGCAACCAACGATTGCACTATTGTTAAAAAGATTAACATTTTGACTTGGTCTTAAGTTTGATAATAATCAATATGTCTGGAAAGAGATTATGGTTGGCAGGGGGGGCAGGAATCCGAGGACACGGATCAGGGGGGGCGGCAAAAAGTGGACCTTTTTGCCGGTTGAAGTCACCCAAAAAGCACCGGCAAAGCCGGATGCTTTTTGGTAGGAAGGGCGGTAAAAGCGGATTGCGGGTCGTAGCCCGCAATGACGTAGCCTGAAGGCTACGTGTGGATTCTGCGACTTCGCTACGCTTGCGCTTAAATGAGGGCACTCTCTGATTCCTGACCTCTGATCCCTGATTGGAGGCGCGGTGTGCGTTCCGCCTTTCCTACAAAAAATCGTCGGGGTACCCACGCGATTTTTTGGAAATTCCAACCGCCCAACCCCGAACTGCCCAAAAGTAGGTTTTTACTTTTGGGCATAGGGTGTAGGTTTTCACTTTTGGGCGAAACCCTGACCTCCGGACTCCTACACAGTTACCGCCGTTTTTGCAAGCCCTAACGGATCATCGGCCACAAAGACTGTATAAGCAACAACGAAGACAAGAATTTAAGAGGTTATACAATCTGTTACCCCCCATGATATGCGTCAATGTGTATAATGCGCAGCAACTATAACAACATACCTATAAGAAGAAAGATGATGAATATATCCATTGCTACCTATAACATACACAAAGGGGTCTCACAGTTTTTTCGCGCGCCCACGTTAAACGACCTTCGTCGTCGCTTGGATGATCTTGATGCGGATATTGTTTTTCTGCAAGAAGTCTGCGGCAAAGTCAACACTCCGCCGATTCCCGAAGCCAAAGAGCAATACGTCTACATTGCGCAACAACGCTGGCGTTATGCGTACGGGAAAAACGCCGTCACCAAAAACGGGCATCACGGCAACGCGCTTTTGTCTCGTTACCCGATTGTGTCACACAGAAACGAAGACATTTCCGCGCATTGGTTGGAGCGTCGCGGCTTATTACATTGTGAATTATATATAAGCGATTCTTTGCCGCGATTACACTGTTTGAATGTACATTTGGGTCTGTTTGAGTCTTGGAGAAAACATCAATTAACGTTTTTGGTGAATTATATTAAGAAGAATATTCCTGACGACGAGCCCTTATTGATTGCGGGCGACTTCAACGATTGGAACAAAAAAGGTCATGCGTGGCTTTCCGAACATTTAAGCGCGATGGATGCGTTTGAAGGCATGAACGGCGCGCCCGCGAGAACTTTTCCGTCTTTTTTACCGATACTCCCGTTGGATCGCATTTATGTGCGCGGATTGCGCGTGTGCGACGCGCGCGTGCATTACGATGATCCTTATACCCGCGTCTCCGACCACGCGGCTATTTCCGCAGATTTGGAGCTTGCGGCGGCGTAAAGAGGAGCGTCCAAAAGTAAAAACCTACTTTTGGGCGGTTGGAAAGTCCAAAAAAGTACCGGCAAAGCCGGTTACTTTTTTGCAAATCATTACCGGCAAAAAGTGTTACTTTTTGCCGCGCCCTTTTCTATCCCACTCGGACTTGTCGCAAGAGATGAAGGGCTTCGCTTTGTCCCGAATGCGCGCTGCCGGTCAAACGATGCCCGGCGACGGACGGGAAGACGGTTTGGACATCTTCGGGGATCACAAAATCGCGCCCGGAAAGAAAAGCGTGCGCGCGTGCCGCCAACAAAAGCATCAAGCCCGCGCGCGGAGAAAGTCCGCGTAACGCCAAAGCACCGTGATCGCCGTTTGCCTGCGAGACGCCCCGTGTTGCCGCCAAGAGCGCTTGCACGTAATCCAAAATGGCGGAGGCGACGTGAATGTGTCCAACATCTTCCTGCCAGCCCAGCAAAGTTCCCTGATCGGCCAAAGTCGGCAATTGGGCAAGTTTTGCGCGCGCGTCGCCGCCCATTAAAAGTTCGCGCTCTGCCTTGCCGTCGGGAAAGCCCAACTCCAGCGCCATCAAGAAGCGATCAATCTGCGATTCGGGCAACGGGTAAACCCCTTGTTGCTCCACCGGATTTTGCGTGGCAATCACAAAAAAAGGCGAGGGCAGAGGATAGGTTTTGCCGTCAATCGAGACTTGCCGTTCTTCCATGGCTTCCAATAAGGCGCTTTGTGTTTTGGGCGGCGCGCGATTGATTTCATCCGCCAACAAGACCGACGAAAAAACAGGACCCGGATGAAAGAAAAATTCGCGCTTGGTGTTGTCGTAAATCGAGACACCCAACACATCGGCGGGTAAGAGATCGCTGGTGAATTGAACGCGCGAAAAAGGCAAACCCAAGGTGACCGCCAAGGCTTGCGCCAACGTGGATTTTCCGACGCCGGGCAAATCTTCAATCAGTAAATGTCCACGCGCCAAAAGGCAGGTCAACGCCAATTTGATCGGCACGGGTTTGCCGATCACGACGCTTGCCAACTGTTTCAAAATGGCGGCGATGCGATCAGGCGTTTTAAAGGAAGCTAAAGCCATAAAAATAGAATAGTTAAGTTTAAATAAAACATTTTACGCAAAAAGCGTGACAAGTTTTTTGGGGTTGTTTTTTCGTTCTTAAAAACCGTTAAACAATACGTTTTGACGAACGCTTATTCCGTCACCAGTGCCGCCAACAGTGCCGCGCCGTAAGGAATCACGGCATCGTTGAAATCGTAGCTGTCGTTGTGCAAAAACGCGCGGTGGTGTGG
>JAIRPA010000191.1 GCA_031257235.1 Burkholderiales bacterium
GTTCCGGAGACCATGTTGTTTCATCATCTTCCGTTTCGATATAACAATGCGACAAAAGCATCGGTCGAATGATGTCTGCCTCACGTTGTAATAGTGTTTGCGCCTCTTGCTTTGTGGCGGCTTTGGCGGTTAAACGCACACGTACCCCAATCGTATCGCTTGCCAAATAAGCCAGCGTCGGGTTGCCGAGAGACGCCAACGCGTTAAAGCGGGGCGTTAAAAGCTCCGCAATCTTGGATTCTCCGATTCCCAAACAATAAAAAGTGTGACTTAAAATCAACTCTTGATTCGGTTTGCGTTTTTTAATGTCCGGCAAAATATCCACAAAAAGCATTTCGCGCATTTCAGAGGGCACCCCCGGCACGGCGTAAATGACTTGATGAGTATTTTTGATGGGGCAAATAAGACCGGGAGCCGTGCCGGGCAGGGCAGTCATCGGGATTGCGCCTTCCGGCAGGTCGGCTTGAACCTCATTGATGGGAAGAAAAGGACGTTTCCGGTTTTCAAAAACAGATGCCACGCGCGCCAATAATTGAGGATCACGATGAAGAGGCACATTCATCACGCGCGCAATGGCATCACGAGTAATATCATCTTGAGTGGGTCCCAACCCGCCACAGGTAATCACCATGTCGGAACGAGATAACGCCAACGAAAGCGCGTTGACCATACGATCAAGGTTATCGCCCACACGGGTTTGGTAATGGCAATCCATACCGATAGCGGTCAACGCTTTTGCAATTTCCGCTGAATTGGTATCCGTGATTTGCCCCAATAAAAGCTCCGTTCCTATCGCAACAATCTCAACATTCATCGCTCATCCTTTGGGTTGAGGTGACTTTATCCGTGATCAACCCCTAAAAAGCCCCCGCTTTGATGCGCCCACAAGCGCGCGTAAAGCCCGTTATTTTTTAATAACTCCTGATGCGATCCTTCTTCGATGATTCTGCCTTGATCAATGACGATCAAGCGATCCAACGCGGCGATGGTGGAGAGGCGATGCGCAATCGCCACCACCGTTTTGTTTTCCATTAACTTATAAAGACTTTCCTGAATCACCGTTTCAATCTCGGAATCCAGCGCGCTGGTGGCTTCATCCAGTAACAGGATGGGCGCGTTTTTAAGCATGACCCGCGCAATGGCAATCCGTTGACGTTGTCCGCCCGACAATTTCACGCCGCGCTCGCCCACCCACACATCAAAACCTTTGCGCTCTTGATGATCTTTTAAGGTTTCGATAAACGATAAGGCTTTGGCGCGCTCCGCCGCCTGAATGATGGCGGCTTCGTCGGCATCGGGATTTCCATAGGCGATGTTGTCGCGCACCGAGCGATGCAATAAGGAGGTGTCTTGAGTGACCATGCCGATTTGCGCGCGCAGACTTTTTTGTGTGACCGAACGAATATCTTGACCGTCGATCAAAATGCGCCCTTCGTCCACATTATAAAAACGCAACAACAAATTAACCAAGGTGGATTTGCCCGCGCCGGAGCGCCCAACCAATCCGATTCTTTCTCCTGCCTTGATGGTCAGTGAAAAATCGTCAATGACTTTTTTGTCCGAATAAGAAAAACCGACGTGATCAAAAGTAATCACGCCTTTTGTAACGTCTAATGTTTTTGCGTTCGTATCATCCACAACAGAGGGAGGAACGGATAAAGTATTCATGCCGTCTTGAGCGATGCCGACATTCTCAAAAAGCATCGTCATCTCCCACATGATCCAATGCGATAAGCCGTTTAATCGTAATGCCATCGCGGAAACCGCGGCCACCGCGCCGATCGTGGTGTGTTGGTGCGTCCATAACCACACGGCAACGCCTGCCGTAGAGATCAACAACAACATCGACAAGAAAGTGTTGACTGTTTGAACGCCGGTGACCAATCGCATTTGTGAATGCACGGTTTCCATGAAGCGTTCCATGGCTTGTCGCGTGTAACCGGATTCGCGCTCGGTGTGCGAAAACAATTTCACGGTGGCGATGTTGGTATAAGCATCGGTGATGCGTCCGGTCATCAACGCGCGCGCATCGGCTTGGCGTCCGGAGGCTTTGGCTAACTTAGGGATGAAGTAAATTAGCATGATGATATAAGCCACCAGCCAAAGCATAAACGGAATCAAAAGCCACAACGCAAACTGTATTAAAACCGCGCTCATGGTCACCACGTAAACCAATACAAAAACCAAAATATCGGAGATATTAAATACCGTTTCCCGAACGGCAAGCGCGGTTTGCATGACTTTGGCGGAGATGCGCCCCGCAAATTCATTGTGATAAAAAGACAGGCTTTGTCGCAATAAGTGGCAGTGAAATTTCCACCGCAACAACATCGGAAAATTACCGGCAAGCGTTTGATGTTTGATCAAAGACTGTATCAAAACAATGAGCGGATAAGCGAGTAACGCCGCCGCAATCCACAACAAGCGATGATGTTCTCGCGCCCAAAGCTCTTTTTGAGGAATGGCGGCAAGCCCGTCAATCACACTGCCTAACATCGCAAACAAAATCGCTTCAAATGCACCGCTGATGACTGAAAACACCACAAGCGCGGCAAGATAAGGGCGCATACCGCTCGTGCAAGACCACACAAACGCAAAAAAAGTCGAAGGTGGCGTTTCGACTTCATCGGGATAAGGGTTGACCCGTCGTTCAAACCAAGAGAGCATAAGATGAGTCTCAATAAAAAAAGGCATTTAGGAGGCGTTTTTTGGGGACGCCTTGTATCAATAAAGCATTTAGAACGTCCATCATATCAGCAATAGGCGCCCTTTTCAGGTCAAAGACGGATCGCTTGACAGTATTTGACGCGCCAAGGTGTCAATTGCCGATTCGGAAAGATCATCGGTGGCAAAAAGGGAAGCGTGGCGCAATGCCTCAAAGTGTTTGGATTGCGAGCGCGCGTATAAAGGATCGTAATGCCGCATGAGCAACTCGCGGAACAACTCCGGCAATTTTTTTTGCTCGGCCAAAATAAGCCATCGCGCTAAGGTTTCGTTGTCGATCAAGCCGCGCAAGCGGGTTAAGGCAGCGACCAACGTATGAGGATTGTCGCCCAAGTAACGATAATCCCGCAAAAGGTAATCAAGACGCGCTTCAATCGGCGCGCAAATTTCAAGGCACGGCGCGCGCCGTATGGCATCAACCAGCGCGTTCGGCAAGGCAATGATGCCGATTTTGCGGCTCTCGGCTTCCACATAAACGGGCAGGTTCGGATCAAAGGCGGCAAGGCGTGTCATCAAGCGCGTCTCGAAAAGTTTTTGTGAGGGTTGAGGCAGGTTTGGGATGTCGCCCAACACCGATCCCTTGTGCGCGGCAAGGGCTTCTAAGTCCAGCGTTTGCGCGCCGTGACGCGCGAGTGCCGTCAAAACCGCGGTTTTGGCGCTGCCGGTGGCGCCACAGATCACGCGCCATCGATAGCCGGCGGGTTTCTCGGAGAGCGTTTTAACCACGTATCGACGCCATGTTTTATAGCCGCCGGTTAATTGCACCGCGCGCCAACCGATCATGCGCATCCAGATCGCCAAGCTCAAACTCCTCATGCCGCCGCGCCAACAGTAGATCATCGGTCGCCATGATTTGGGACGGTCGGCAAATTCACGCTCGATGATGTCGGCAATGTTGCGGGCAAC